>CAMNAD010000014.1 GCA_946530505.1 uncultured Bacteroidales bacterium | reverse complement strand
TAAGTATATGGCAATCTGGTGGTCTTCTCTTAGTGTTCTGAGCAAAATCCTCTGGGGCGTGACTCTGGCAGCGACGCTGGTGTTCATCATCCAGAGCGTACTTACTTTCATCGGTGCGGATGTGGATTCCAACACCGATTTCGACATGGACGCTTCCGATATCAGCGGTGACCTTGACGGAGGAATCAACCTTTATACCTTCCGCAACTTCATCAATTTTATCCTGGGCTTCGGGTGGACGGCCATCCTGCTCAAGGACAGCGTGAAGTCGAAGGCCCTCCTTATCGTAATCGCAGCCCTCGTGGGCATCGCGCTAGTCGCTATCGTGATGTATCTTTTCCGGCTTCTTGCGAAGATGCAGCAGAGCGGCACCATCGACGTTTACAAGCAGGCCGTGGGCTGCACCGGCAGGGTCTATCTGACCATTCCCGGAGAGCGTAGCGGTGAAGGCAAGGTGCAGATAACCATCAACGAGTCGGTGCGTGAATATCAGGCACTTACCGACGGAGATACCATCAAGACCGACACTCCCATCAAGGTTGTGGAGGTAATCAACGAAAGTACCCTTCTGGTCGAAGAATTGAACTCTTATATAGTATAGCAATATGGAAATCTACGTTATTCTCATCATCGTCGCCGTTATCTTCATCACGATTTCGGCCATCCTCAAGCGCTATCGCCGCTGCCCTTCCGACAAGGTCCTTGTCATCTACGGTAAGACCGGCCGTAAGTCCTCCGCACGGTGCATCCACGGAGGCGCAGCCTTCATCTGGCCCGTATTCCAGGATTATGCCTACCTCGACCTGAAACCGATCAGCATCGAGTGCAATCTCACCAACGCTCTTTCCAAGCAGAACATCCGTGTTGACGTGCCCTGCCGCTTCACCGTGGGTATCAGCACCGAGGCTGACGTAATGACCAACGCCGCCGAGCGTCTGCTCGGGCTTACTACCGACAGCATCCAGAGCATCGCTACCGATATCCTCTTCGGACAGTTGCGTCTCGTGATCGCTACCATGGACATCGAGGAAATCAACGCCGACCGCGACAAGTTCCTTGCGAGCGTCAGTGCGAACGTCGAGGCCGAGCTCCGCAAGATAGGTCTGAAACTCATCAACGTGAACGTCACCGATATACGCGACGAGTCCGGCTACATCGAGGCCCTCGGTAAGGAGGCTGCCGCGAAGGCCATCAACGACGCCAAGAAGAGCGTGGCCGAGCAGAACCGTTACGGTGAAACCGGTAAGGCAAATGCCGACAAGGACACCCGCGTGAACGTGGCTGCTGCCGATGCCGACGCCGTGAAGGGTGAGAACAATGCCAAGATCGAAATTGCGAATTCCGACGCTCTCCGCCGCCAGAAGACTGCAGAGGCCGACCGTATCGCAGTTGCTGCCGAAAAGGTGCAGGCCGCCAAGGCCCTCGAGGAGGCCTACCAGAGCGAGCGTGACGCCGAGCTTGCCCGTGCCGAGCGCGAGAAGGCTACCCAGCAGGCGAACGTCGTGGTGGCCGCCCAGATCGACAAGGAGAAGGCCATCATAGAGGCCGAGGCCGAGGCGGAGCAGATCCGCCGCAAGGCAAAGGGAGAGGCTGATGCCATCTATGCGAAGATGGATGCTCAGGCCCGCGGTGTGTTTGAAATACTGACCAAGCAGGCACAGGGCTTCAACCAGCTCGTGAGCGCTGCCGAGGGCGATGCCCAGAAGGCTGTGCTGATGATGATTGCCGACAAGCTGCCTGAACTCGTGAAGACCCAGGTCGAGGCCGTCAAGGGCATCAACATCGACAAGGTGACCGTCTGGGACGGTGGCAGTTCCGTTAACGGAAAGACCGCTACCTCCAACTTCATCTCCGGAATGATGCAGAGCGTGCCTCCGCTTAACGACCTCTTCAAGATGGCCGGCATGGAACTTCCTGACTACCTTAAAAAGGACCCTAAACCCGAAGAGCAGCCTGCTGCAGAGGAGAAGTAGTCATGCCGATAATAATCAATATAGACGTGATGCTGGCCCGCCGGAAAATGAGTTCCGGCGAGCTTGCCTCGCGCATCGGCATCACTCCATCCAATATGTCAATACTCAAGACCGGCAAGGCTAGGGCGATCCGCCTGAGCACTCTCGAATCCCTATGCAGGGAACTCGGATGTCAGCCTGGAGATATACTTGAATACACCCCGTGAGCGAGTTTCTCTATGTAATGTTTTCTTTTCTGCCGTTCATGATGTGCCTGGTATGGCTGGTCATCTATGCGGTGGAATTGCGCGTGGCGCCAAGGCCCCGTAAGGTGCTGACCATCTTCGCGCTGGCCTGCACGACACTGTATTTCTGCCACTCCTGGTTCTTTATGGCAGAGGAGTGGGAGTACGGGATAGTGGATGCTGTATATCTTTTCTGCAATCTGTCCGTGTATCCTCTCTTTTACTGGTATCTGGTAGTGCTGACGAAGGACGAGCCTCTCAAGTGGTGGACCGGTCTGTTGCTCGTACCTGCGCTGGTATTCTCGGTGCTTGCATTCATTACCGGAGGCTCCGCCAGAGTGCTGAATGTAGCGAAGGCTGTGTTTGCGCTGGAAGTGATGCTGGTGGCAGTATTCGGCTTCATACATCTCTCCACATTCGACAAGGCTGTGCAGAATTATTACTCTGACACCGAAGGAAAGACTCTGCGCAGCACTACCGTCCTGCTCGCCTGTTTCATTGCGGTTTCATTGTTTTCGACTGTCGCCAACCTGATAGGCCGTGACGCCTTCCTGCATTCTCCCCTGCTCGGGATTCCTTCGGCGGTTTTTTCCGTGATGCTTTTCAGCATCTTCTATATGAGTCACAAGATTGATTTCTGGGCCCGCGATTTCAGGGAAGAGGTCAAAGAGGACGATACGCGCATGGGGGAGATCGGCCCGGATCAGGAATACGCTGTGCTCGAAGAGAAGATCGCTGCCGCGATGGAGAAACAAAAACTCTATCTGCAGCCAGGCCTGAAGATTTCGGACGTGGCCGCGGCGGTGGGTTCCAACCGTACCTATGTTTCAAACGCAATAAATTCCGCCGGCGGGATGTCTTTTGCAGATTATGTAAACACCCGTCGCATCGAGTATGCCAAGAGGCGAATGAAAGAATTGGCCGTGCAGGGAGACTTTTCTATTTCGGACGTTGCGACCGAGGCCGGATTTGCTTCATTTCCATCTTTTTACCGGGCTTTCACAAAATATGAACGCACTTCGCCTTCTTCCTGGCTGAAGAACGTAAAAGGCTGATTTCGTACGATTTGAAATATAAAATATCCTTAATGAAATGCCGTCCCTTTCTTTCGAGGGACGGTTTTTCTATTTTTGCGATATTATGAAACGATTATTCTATTTGCTCAGTATCGCGATTATCGCGCTTGCGTCTTGCCAAGGCGGCGAAGACAAAGACAAGGATGTGTCTCTTGACGGCAGGTGGAATGCTGCCAGAAACGCAGAACAGCCCAGCGATTATGCTGTCAGCCTGATCTTCAAAGGGAATAAGTTGGATGCCTATATCATCGCATGGGGACATCATTTCCAAGGCACTTATACCTTTGTAGACAATGTAATCAACTACAACATCACCACAGCTACCGCTGCTTTTCAGAATGTTACTTTCGATGACGAGGGGAACAGGCTGTCCTACAGCTGGATGGCTGGTGACATGGATCAGGAAACGTTCGAACTTGCCCCTGGTTACCAGTGGTATGGGGAAGATGTCATGGGGGATTTGATCCACGGCAAGGATATTCTTTCCAAGTTTACCTTCGAAGTGGATGGCGACACTGCCAAGACCGATCTCTTCAACATGGGTTTAGTCTTCCGCAAAGCCAAGTAAGTCCTTTAATTAAACAATAACCAATTCTAACCTGTCTAGTTAGTATGCAAACCGGCCCGATTTTCGGGCCGGTTTGTTTATTGTACCAGATTGAAACCGGAACTTGCCCAGGTTTCAAAGTCTCCATATATGAGGAATCCCTCCAGGTCGTCGCGGCTCTCGATGAACTCCTTGGCGGCTTCGAGCCCTATCACCATGCAGTAGGTAGCATAGGCGTCGGCCTCCATCGCCGACGGAGCTATTATGGTGGCGCTGAGCAGATTGTGCTGTACGGGATATCCGGTGCGGGGATCTATTGTGTGGGAATACTTGACCCCGTCCTTGATGTAGAACTTTCTGTAATTACCGGAAGTCACGACTCCCTGCGGTCCGCCGTCCGATTCCCAGATTCCGTCCAGATCTGCTCCGAGGGTGTTGTTTCCGTCTTTCGGTTTATCTACCCCGACCCTCCATGGCTTGCCGGACGGGTTAAGGCCGTCGCAGAAAATCTCGCCTATATCTACCAGCATATCCTTTACGCCTATCGAGTAGAGATATTCCGCGACTTTGTCGCAGCTGTACCCCTGGGCTATGGCGTTGAAATTCAGATTGGCAATTGCGTCGGCTTTCGGCCGGGCAATGCCGGGACCGGGCTCCCCTTGCGGGACACGGCCTGGCTTTTTGCCCGTCGCGGATGGCAGATTGCCTGTGTTTGTTCCGGAATTCGGTGTATTTTCGGAACAAATGCCTGATTTTTTGTTGTTTGTTCCGGAATCCGGCCATTTTTCGGAACAAATCAAGCGGGCCATTCCGCATTGCGCCAGCGTCTGACGGACGAGTTCGTCGGAAGGGAGAGAATCCGTCTTGAAGCCGAAGCCCCAGATGTCGAACAACGGCCCGGCCGCACAGTCCAGCGCTCCGTCAGTCTCCTTCCAAAAAACTGTCGCGGCCTGCAGGACCTCCTCGAACATCGGGCTGAGTTCCACATCTTCTCCCCGGTTGAACCGGCTCAGCTGCGACGCCTTGTTGTATCCGGAAAGAGTGGTATCTATCTCATACAGAATATCTTCGATATGCTTCTGTATTTCCGCCGGCCTGGTCTTTACACCGGCCAGATTCGCCTTCACCCCCCATCTTCCCCCCTGCGCATACCCGCCGAACTGGACGTATCCGCGCTGCGAGCAGGAGATAGCTGAAATCAGTAGTGTTATTATGAAAAAAAACCTGGGCACTTAAGTTCTTGATTTATTGTTAGTTGCTGAAAACAAATCGGCGAAAAACTACGATTTGTTTTCAGCAAGTGATTTACAGTCAGCAAGATGGCTGCCCGACACAGAAGCGCTGTCGTAGGCACCGGTGTGCAGTCCGAGGGTGAGATAGACGGCTTGTACTGCGGTGAGGGCGGCGGTTTCGGTGCGGAGGCGGCTTGGGCCGAGGTGCACGGGGATGAAACCGGCGTCAAGTGCGGCGCGGACCTCTTCCTGCGAAAAGTCTCCCTCCGGACCGATCAGTACCGTCACACGCGATGCGCCGGCGGAAGCGTGCGCGAGCGTTTCTACGGCCGGAGAATGCTGGTACCGGGCCCCTTTTTCCGGGGCACGGACCAGCCTTTTCTCCGCCGCGGAAGGCAGAGCTTCCGCCAGCGCATCCATAATCGAACCGCGGGGAACGACGTCGTCGGAACAATACGCTATCAGGCGGATTTCGCCGGAGCCATCCGGCAGAGGCAGGCCACCTGCCTCCCCCCGCACAAACTCCGCGACACTCAGCGGCTCCGCGATCACCGGCACCGCCCCCTTCAGACTCTGCTTGGCCGCCGAAACGGCGATGCGCTGCAGGCGGTCGAGGCGCAAAGTGCGCCTTTCGGAATGCTCGCCAATCACCGGAACTATCTCATCTACACCGAGTTCCACAGACTTCTCCACGAACCATTCGTAGCGGTCGATATTCTTCGTGGGGCAGACTGCCATGCGCAGATAATAGGGATGAGCGCCCCATCCGCCCTTTTGCGACACCACCCGTGCAGCAGCCTCTTTAGGAGAATCGTCGCTGAGTACGCAGTGCATCAGGGACCCGCTGCCGTCGATGACGGAAATCTCGTCGCCGACACGGTGCCGCAGCACCCGGACGCAGTGGGCAGATTCCTCCGCGTCAAGATACGCGAAGCCTCCGTCCACCTTATGAGCGTAGAAGAGTTCCATTTACGGCCGGATTATCTGCACCTCGCCGCGCAGTCCGAGTTTGATTATCTGCGAAGCGCGTCCGGTGGAATCGCGCTCCAGGCTCTCGGGAACCACATAATCTACAGCGGAAACGATTTCGGGAGAAATCTCCGCGAAGCAGGAAGGCGTGTCCTCGCCGGAGATGTTGGCCGAAGTGGACACCAGCGGTCTGCGGAGTTTGCGCACCAACTGCACGCAGAAATCGTTCATGGGGATGCGAATCCCGACCGAACCGTCTTCGGCCACCACGTTGGGGGCCAGATACTGAGCGCCTGGATAGATTATGGTCATCGGCGCATCGTTGACTTCCACGAGGTCGATGGCGATGGACGGAATCTCACGGACGTGCTTCGCCACCATATCGAGGTCGCTGGCCAGGAGTACGAGCGACTTGGCCTCGCTGCGGCGCTTGATTTCGAATACGCGGGCTACGGCAGCCTCGTTGGTGGCATCGCAACCGATGCCCCAGACAGTGTCTGTAGGATACAAAATCACACCACCGCGTTTCAAAACCTCAAGCGCGGCAGCTATTGAAGAATCAATAATGGACATAAGAATGATTGTTTTTTTTGCGACGTTTATACCACCACCAGATGAGTAGGAAGCCGATCAAGGCGCCTCCGAGATGGGCCACGTGTGCCACATCCGCCTGTGCACCGGTAATGCTGAACATGATTTCCAGACCGATGAAGATCACTGCCATCCATTTGGCCGAAAGGGTAACGGGCGGGAAGATGAGAGTGAGTTTCGCTTCGGGGAAAATCATAGCGAATGCGACGATGATTCCATATATACAGCCGGATGCTCCAACGGTTGGGACACCCTGCACGGCGGGTGCCAGAGCCTGCACTCCCAACTGTGCAGCTGCAGCTCCGAATCCACAAAGGAAGTAGAGTATCATGAAGCGGTTCTTTCCGACGATCTTTTCTACAGCCATCCCGAATATATAGAGCGAGTACATATTGAAGAACAGATGCCAGAAGCCTCCGTGCATAAACATGTATGTAAGCGGCTGCCATATTTTGAACCAGGGCGTTGCGGGGTAGAATAGCGCGAAATTCGAGTACATAAAGTCCGCATTGACCTTGGTCGCCAGATAAACAATCACATTGATTATTATCAGGTGGACGGTTATAGGGAGTTCCCTTCTTTCTTCTTGTAGGTAAGGCATAGACTATTGAAACTTCTTTTCAAGATCTTCTGTTGTGATGAGTACGGTGATTCTCTTGCCGGAGGCAGTCAATTCGGCGTTGTCGCAGGAGAATAAGGTGTCGATAAGCCCTTGAGCCTCAAAAGCATTGCGGGGAGGCTCTACGTTCAGGCTGCCGAGTGTGGCGAACTTCGAGGCGAGCGAGGCGCGCACAAGTTCCGGCACGCCGGAGGTATCGTCCGAAAGAATCAGGAGAATATCCTGCACCATCTGCTGCACCTTTCCTGGCTCGCATGAATAACCCTCCGGCACACCGTTCACTACTACTGTGTCGGTTCCGAAGGGGGTGATGTCGAAGCCTGCCGCGGAGAGTGTCTGCGCGTGCTCCTCAAAAAGCAGGCGCGCCGAGGTGCCTACCTGCACCTGCACGGGGAAGAGCGCGGTCTGAGTGACGGGTGCGTTCTTCGAGAGGGCCTTGAGGGTTTTTTCGTAGAGGATGCGTTCCCACGCGCGGCGTATGCTCACGAGCATTATGCCGGAGGATGTGGGGGCGATTATGTAGCGGCCCTTCACTACCATGGCGCGGGCCTGTGCGGCCTGATTCTGCTCGAAGAGGACGCCGTAGTCCGCGTTTCCTGCGTTGGGGTTCCCCGGCCAGGCAATGCCGGGACCGGGCTCCCCTTGTGGGACACGGCCCGGCCCTTTGCCTGGCGCGGATGGCATGGAAACGCCGGGCAAGGATATCTCTTCGAAAGAGGTATTCACCGCGAAAGGATCGTACGAACTATCCACGGGCGGCCCCGGGGCGCTCTGCACCGGCCCGCGGTACTCCTCGAACGAAGCCCCCATCTGGGGCATCTCCACACGGCCCTCCGTATCGAAATCTATACCTTCGCCGAAGGCATTGCGGCCGAGAGTGGCCTTAACGCAAGCGTAGATGGTTTGGAAAATGACAGCTTCCTCTTCGAATTTCACCTCGGCCTTCGTGGGGTGGATATTCACATCCACAGTCTCGGGGTTTACCTTGAGCCAGATGAAGTAGGACGGGATATAGCCTTCCGGCAGATATTCCTCATATGCCTTCATCACGGCCTTGTGCATATAGGGGCTGCGGAAATAGCGGCCGTTGACGAAGAAGAACTGGTTTGCTACCGTCTTGTGTGCGGTGTCCGGGCTCGCGAGGAATCCGCTTACGCGCACTACCGAAGTATCGGCATTTATATCCACAAGATCCCCGGTCACATTCGATCCCATCAGGTCCAGCACCCTGAATTTCAAGGATTTGGCCGGGCGCAGCCGGAAAAGGTCCCGCCCGTTCGAAACGAGGGAAAACGCGATGTCGGGCCTTGTGATGGATATGCGTGTGAATTCATCAATTATATGCCGGAGCTCCACCGTATCGCTCTTGAGGAACTTGCGGCGGGCTGGTGTATTGTAGAACAGATTGCGTATCAGGAAGTTGCTGCCGGAAGGCGCCGCAACGGAGGCGGTCTTGACGGCGGTAGGGTCGGAGATGGTCACCTGGGTGCCGGTCTCGTCGGAAGGGCGCCTGGTCTTGAGCGTGACTTCTGCCACCGCGGCGATGCTGGCGAGGGCCTCTCCGCGGAAACCATAGCTCTCGATATGCTGCAGGTCGGCTGCTTCTGCAATCTTCGAAGTGGCGTGCCTCTCAAAGCAGAGCACTGCATCCGAAGGGCTCATCCCCGCGCCGTCATCTATGATCTGGATGCTGGTGCGGCCGGCATCCTTCACTATCACGTCCACCTGGGTGGCACCGGCGTCCACCGCATTCTCCATCAATTCCTTGACGACGGATGCGGGCCTCTGCACCACCTCTCCGGCGGCGATCATGTTGGCAATGTTTGCCGGCAGAACTTTCAGTTTTCCCATTACAGCATTGAATAGAATTTGGCAATGAAGAACAGAACGGCCACTATCAGCAGTAGCGTGACGATGCCGATTATGGTCTGCACGCCCTTCATGCGGTTGCGGGTATGCTGATAAGCACCGTCCCGGAAGGCTCCCTTGATGTAGCTCCCGGGCACATATTCGCTTTTGCCTTCTTCGTCCTTGTGCTCCATGCTGCCGTCTACCGCACGGAACTTGCGCATGCGCTCCTCTTTTTCTTTATCGTAGTACATCGGCTTGTAATTGAACACACGGTGTTCATTATCGCCGAAAAAATTGAAAAAACCCATAGTTTACAAAAATACAAAAATAATTCCGTACTTTTGTGTTATGCAAATACGAATCGGACAAGGATACGACGTACACGCCATCGCCCCGGGGCTGCCAATGTGGCTCGGAGGCATACAGATACCCTGCGACAAGGGTTTTGTAGCCCACTCCGACGGCGACGTCGCCATCCACGCGCTTTGCGATGCCCTTCTCGGTGCCGCCGCCCTCGGCGACATCGGCCTGCATTTCCCAGACAATTCCCCCGAATGGAAAGGAGCCGACAGCAAGATGCTGCTGGCCAGGGTGGTAGAGATGCTGTCCGAACGCGGCTGGCGTGCAGGCAACGCCGACATCACCATAGCCCTCCAGACACCTAAGCTCCGCCCTTACATCGACGCCATGCGCTCCACGCTCGCGTCCATTCTCGGGCTTGAAGAAGATGCCGTCAGCGTAAAGGCGACCACCACCGAGCATCTTGGATTCGTCGGGCGCGGAGAAGGCTGCGAGGCCTGGGCGGTAGTAACAATCTGCAAAGACTGAATATGGAAAAAGCAATAGTTGTAGTTGATGAGATTTACGGATTCCTCCCCGGAGGAGCCCTCGCTTGCATTCACTCCGAAGAGGCCGTGGCAAACACGAAGGAGTTTATCGAAAAGCATCCCGGCGTGCCGGTGCTGTTCATCTGCGACCATCATCCGTCCGATCACTGCTCCTTCGCAGCTCAGGGCGGACCCTGGCCTCCCCATTGCGTGGCGGGAACCCGCGAGGCCGAAATCCACGACGACCTGCTGCCCTTTGTCCAGGAGGAACTTACATTTTACAAAGGATGCGATCCCGCACAGGAACAGTACTCCGGATTCGACGGCCGCAACGAGGCCGGCCAGAGCTTGGATGAAGTTCTGCAACTCCTTGGAACAGAAGTGGTTTATGTGGTTGGAATCGCCACCGAATACTGCGTCCGCAACACGGCTGAGGATTTGCTCAGGGCCGGATTCAAAGTTACGGTCGTCGAAGACTGCCTCGGTTGGGTTGACACCGAAGGACACAAAAAAACCCTCCCGGAACTCAAGTCGGAAGGGATAAAAATCCAGTAAGTAAAAGAATTACTTCTTGATTTCGTTCTTGATGGCCTCGGCACCTGCATTGACAGCTTCCTTGGCTACATCGACTGCAGCGTCGGTTGCAGCTTCCTTTACTTCGTCGGCAGCGCTCTTTTCAGCAGCGACAACTTCCTGTGCAGCGGGCTCGGCGGCTGCTTCCTTTGCTTTCTTGTTTCCGCAAGATGCGCAGCAGAGTGTGAGAGCTGCGACGGCGAGAATTACATAAATCTTCTTCATAAGGCAATAAACTTTAAAAATATAACCGGTTAAAATATTGTGACTCAATAGTCGCAGTGCAAAAGTAAGAAAAATATCTTGAAGATTGTTATATTTGTAACTAAAAAATCACGATGACACTGAATATAATAGCCATTCTGGCGCTCTCCGGCACCATTTCATCTGCTAATATCTATCACAGCGGCTGGATAGATTTCAACAAGAACGGGAAGAAAGATGTTTACGAGAATCCGAAAGCTCCGGTCGAGGACAGGGTGGAGGACCTTCTCGGGCGCATGACTCTCGAAGAAAAAACCTGCCAGCTCGTAACCTTGTATGGGGCGGGCCGCGTCCTCAAGGATGCTCTCCCGAACGACTCCTGGAAAGACGAGGTCTGGAAGGACGGGCTTGCGAACATCGACGAGCATCTCAACGGCGTCGGCAAAGGGGCAGGCAAGTTCAGTGCATATATCTATCCCTTCTCGAATCATGTGGAGGCCCTCAACACCGTGCAGAAATGGTTCATCGAGAACACCCGCCTGGGTATCCCGGTGGAATTCTCCACCGAAGGCATACACGGGCTGAACCATACAATGGCCACCCCTCTTCCCGCGCCTATAGCCATCGGTTCCACCTGGGACCGTGCCCTTGTGCGTGAGGCCGGGCGCATCGCCGGGGAGGAAGCGGCGCTTCTCGGATATCACAGCGTTTATGCTCCCATACTTGATATCGCGCGCGACCAGCGCTGGGGCCGCACCCTCGAGTGCTATGGCGAGGAGCCATTCGTAGTTGCCGAACTCGGAATCCAGATGGCCGCCGGCATCCAGGAGCAGGGAGTCGCATCCTGCCTCAAGCATTATGTGGCCTACGGAGTGCCCAAGGGAGGACGCGACGCCGATTGCCGCACGGATCCGCACATCACTCCCCGCGAACTCCACGAACTCTATCTCTACACCTTCCGCCGTGTCATCGAAGAGGCTCATCCTCTGGAGGTTATGTCCAGTTATAACGACTGGAACGGCGAGCCGGTGAGCGCGTCGCATTATTTCCTGACCGAACTCCTCCGGCAGACTTACGGCTTCGACGGCTATGTAGTCAGCGACAGCGATGCGGTCGAGTTCGTGCACACCAAGCACAAGGTCGCGGAGACCTACGACGATGCCGTCCGCCAGGTGCTCGAGGCCGGGCTCAACGTCCGCACGAACTTCACCCAGCCGTCCATCTTCGTAGATGCCGTGCGCCGCCTGCTCGCGGAAGGCAGACTCTCGCAGGAAACCCTCGACCGGAGAGTCCGCGAGGTGCTCGGCGTCAAGTTCCGCCTCGGCCTTTTCGACAATCCCTTCTCCGGCGACGGCGCGAAGGCTGATGCGGAGGCTGGCGTGGAGAAGCACATGGACTTCGTGATGCAGATGGCGCGGGAGTCCGTCGTGCTGCTCAAGAACGAGGGCCATCTCCTCCCGCTGGACAAGAAGTCCCGTTCGAAGATTCTGGTAACCGGCCCTCTGGCAGACGAAGACAACTTCATGACCAGTCGCTACGGCCCGGACGGCATCCCATCGGTAACGATGCTTCAGGGTATAAGGAACTACCTGAAAAACAGTGGCATAGCGGTCGAGTATGAGCAGGGATGCGCCATCAAGGACGCCAAATGGCCCGTGAGCGAGATTCTCCGCGAACCGATGACGGCGGAAGAGGAAGAAGGCATACGCAGGGCCGTGGAGAAAGCCAGGGACGCCGACATCATCATCGCCGTAGTGGGCGAAGACAAGAACACCACGGGCGAGAGCCGTTCGAGGACTTCGCTCGACTTGCCCGGGCGCCAGCACGAGCTGCTGATGGCCCTGCACAAGACGGGCAAGCCCGTGGTGATGGTGCTCGTGAACGGCCAGCCCCTGACCTTCTTCTGGGAAAACGAAAACCTGCCCGCCATTCTTGAGATGTGGTTCCCCAACAACCAGGGCGGCACCGTGCTCGCGGAAACCCTTTTCGGCGACAATAACCCCGGCGGAAAACTCACCGTCACCTTCCCCAAGACCGTCGGCCAGATCGAGACGAACTTCCCCTTCAAGAAGGGCTCCGAGGGCGGCCAGGGCAGGATCGGGGATCCGAACGGTTGGGGCGTCACCCGCGTCGTGGGCCCTCTCTATCCCTTCGGATACGGCCTGAGTTACACCGATTTCAGCTATTCCAATCTCGCAATAAGCAAAAAGGATGACAGCCGCATCGACATCAGTTTCGACCTTGCCAACACCGGCAGTTACGATGGCGACGAGGTCGTGCAGTTATATATAAGGGATAAATACAGCTCTGTAGTCACCTATGACTCTGTGTTGCGAGGCTTCGAGCGCGTGCCGCTGAAGGCGGGAGAGAAGAAGCGCGTGCAATTCACCCTTGGCGCCAGGGACCTCTGCATCTTGGGCAAGGATATGAAGTGGACCACCGAGGCAGGCGAATTCGAAGTTCTGGTGGGTGCAAGTTCGGCCGACATACGGCTGAACGGAGGCTTCAAGATCGAAAAGAACCTCGTCTTCGACTAATCCTCCAGCCACAGCAGCGGGTTCCTGACCGGGAGGTTGCGGAGGACCTCCGCATTCGTGGGGAAGTGCTCGAACTTCTCCCATGCCTGCAGGTATGCGTCGTCTCCGTAGCGGAGCCAGGCGAAGAGGAAGGCGGGCTGCGCTACGGGCCATTCATCCCAGTACATCACGTCCTTCGCGAAGGGCCAGCCGCCCTTGTCCTGCACGTACGGCAGCATGTAATCCACCGCCTTGCGAAGGCTTTCCCAAAGGTCTTCCCCATCCTCCGAAAGTATATGGCAGAGGGTGGCCATCGCGTCGAGATTGAAGAGCGAATAGCCGTAGGGCTTGGTGCGGGCGAGTTCCTGGGGAAAGCTGCCGTCTTCCGCCATCTGCGTCGGGATTAAGACTTCCTTGAAGCGCTGCTTGCAGAGTTCCGTCACCTCCCTGTCGCCCGTGAATCTGGCGAAAGCCGCCGCCTGAAGGGCCCAGCAGGTGCCGTGGTTGTTGCGGGCGTTCATCTCGTCGATGCCGTAGGGGTGGGTGGTCATCCACTGCAGGTACTGCGCGAACCACTGCCGCGCCCCCTCGACGCAATCGCTGCCGAGGACGTCTTCCAGACGGATCAGAGCCTGCGCGACCTCGATCAGATGTATGGTGTCGATGATGCCTATTCCGCGGCCGGTGACGCGCCCCTTGATGGCCTGGGCGTAGAGAAGGCTGGGGTTCATCCTGGTTTGTTCGTTGATGAACCATGCGCGTACGTGCTTCCCGACGGCGTCGGCATACTCCTGTCTGCCAGTCAGCAGGTAGGCGGATGCGAGGGAACCCACCGCCATGCTGAAGTCTATCATCGCTTTCCTGTGCTCCGAGAAATTGTCCGGATTGCTCTTGCCGTCGCGCCTGATGTATGGCCCGTCGGGATTCTCCGGATCCGGCCACCAGTAATCGCCCTCGGAATAGAAGTCGTGAATGCCACCGGCGCTGCGTTCCGCGACGAAGCCGGTCACGGTCACCGGCTCCCTGTCCAGCCATTTCCCGGCCTGCTCCAGGATACCTTCTTTAAGCACCGACGATACCACCCTTTCCGGGCTTTTGCAGCCCGCCGTCATAGCGAGGGCGAGCAGACAGGCGAGGATTATTGAACGTTTCATTCCGTGAGTGTTATTAATTCAAGTAAATATAAGAAAATCAGCCGGTAAAAACAAAAACTCATCCCTGGCCATAGCGTTAAATGTTGTAGGTTGTGTCTTTGAGTGCTTTCATGCGCTCTGCGGAGCGTCGGCGGATATACCCTATCAAATACCCTTTGCAGCAGCTTGTAGAGCGATCTCCCCACTTTCCGAATCTGCGACCTATGTGTCCAGTATGTCAATTGGTCGCGTATAAGTGCAACCAGGAGCGAAGTTAGCCGTTTCCGATTTCACGGTCAAGGGTATCCCTCAGCCTGCTCCCTTTCGGAGTCGGTCTTGTGGTAAAGTATGCCCGTATCGCCAGTGTTACACCCGATACAGCCGACACACCCCGATACGCCAAAACTCTTTTGAAGAATCAAAATGAAATCATTAAATTTGCCTTTGGCCAAAAGAATGAGACTATGAGTTGGAAAGAAGACGCCATAAAGAACTTGCACAATAGCCTCCACCCCGTGAAGGTTGAACTGAATGAAATTGATTGGAAGAGCGGTCTCTCCGAGAAGTCGGAGAGGCTGGCTCAGCATATTTCCGCTTTTGCTAACCAGACGGGCGGTGGAACGTTTGCCTTCGGCGTCAATGACGATGCTACGCTGTTCACGTCCTCAAGAGAGCAGGCCGAGGATATCGTTGACCGCCTGGGCAATATTGCAAGGAACAATTTGCATATCCCCATCAAGTTGGAACATGCTTCTGCCGAATATGAAGGCCATGGCATCCTCTTCGTCCATGTTCCTGAACAAATTGACAAACCCGTATATCTTCGTGGCGGGACTATCTACGACAGTTACTACCGCTCTGCTGGCCAGACTCATAAAATGTCGCGTCAACAGGTTCACGACATGCTTGCCGCCAAAGAAGGGATTGCCTTCGAGGACCGCATTGCCGCCTCCGGTCTTGCTGCCGACCAGATTCTTACTATGCTCGATTTCGGGGAGTTCTATCATCTTACTGGTAAACCGATTGCGACGGGAGCTGAAAGCATTGCCGAAGGCCTTGCCAATTATGGCTTCTGCAAGAAACTAGAGAATGGCTGGGCTATTACCAATCTTTGCGCTGCACTCTTTGCAAGAGATCTGAGGAGTTTTCCTTCCTTGGAATTCAGGTATGTAGTCGTCCGTCAATACAAGGGAACCAGTAACCTGAATATTTCTGCCGAAACCTTCTTCTACGAAGGATATGCCATCTCTCTGGACAAGATTGTGAAGTATGTCATGAGCTTACTCGAAAAGACGGAAGACATCCTTCATCCAAAACGCGAGAATAGGTATCCATATCCTGAGGTTTCCATCAGAGAACTGGTGGCCAATATGGTCCTGCATCAGAGTTTTGAGGTTCATGGGATGACTCTTGCTGTTGAAATCTTCACCAATCGTATCGTAATGACCAATCCGGGCGCCCCGCTCATTGACACCAATCGCTTCATTGACCTGCCGCCGAAGTCACGGAATGACAAGATGGCCCAGGCAATGTTCCTCTTCAACTTATGCGAAAAGCGTGGTAGCGGCGTGGATCGCGCCGTTGCTGGAGTTGAGGCTATGCGTCTTCCCGCTATCACGATTGAGAAGGGAGAGAATTTCACACGTGCTCGACTGTTCCCGCTGAAGAAGTACACAGAAATGTCCAAGGGCGAGAAGGTTATGGCTTGTTACCAGCATGCGTGCCTATTGTATGAGAACGGGGATGCACTTACAAACCAGTCTCTGAGGGATAGGCTCTCTATCGGTAAGAACAATGCAGCTGTCGCTTCAAGGATTATTTCTGATACGATTGCCGCAGGACTTATCAAGGCACAAGAAGGCCAATCTGCCTCAACGAAGTTCTGGGGATACGTCCCTTATTACGTATAGTTTTTCTTTGCACGGGAAATCCCTATAACGGCTAACTCGCTGATTACAAGCGAGTTTTTCTTTGCACAAAAAATCCCTCTTGTTGTTTCGCGTCCCGACAATCAGGATTCGGCTCGTGTTGGGAAACGCCTTTGTGTCCATTAAATGGCCGTTTTTCTGACAGATTAATCCGCCCGCAGATACCCGTGCCGCACCAGGTCCTCCTGACTTATGACTGGATTGGTGTAGCCATCGGCAATGACAAAGAGATTATCGGCCACCTTTGAGATGGCGTCGTAGTTGTGTTCGGTGATAATAATGCCGTGGTCCTTGGCTCGTTCGCGAATCATAACCTTTACGTCTTCAATGTTCACCGGGTCAACTTGTGTGAAGGGCTCGTCCAAGATGTAGAAAGGAGCGTCGCTATGCAGTATCAGGTAGAGTTCGGCCAGACTGGCTTCGCCGCCGGAGAGCTCATAAACGGGCGAATCATAATGCCTTGAGAACTTTGGAAAACGATTGACAAAGGTCCAATAGTTTACTCCGTACAAATCAAAGGCCCGGTGCAGCTTCATGCCCTCCGGTATTAGTCGCCCTTGCGGTAAATACTTGATGGCGTGGCCGACAATCTGCCGGCCAACAGGCTTCTCGTCAATACTCACCATTATATTTTCCACCCTCAATCCCCCCATTAGCGCACGGAACATACAAGATTTTCCGGCACCGTTCCGCCCCAGAAGGCCAGTCACAGTCCCGGTTTCGGATGTGATATATCCTCCGCTCAGGACCGTCTTCTCTCCAAAGCGTACCACCACGCTATCCACTATGAGCCTATGCTTATCCATATATGACTAGGACGGAGGTCAGCATAATGGCGCGCGCTAAGAAATCGGCTAGAATCACACTGATTTGCAAC
>CAMNAD010000013.1 GCA_946530505.1 uncultured Bacteroidales bacterium | reverse complement strand
AGAGCCAGGGTGATGTTCTGCTGGTCGTAGACGTTGCTGTACTGGGTGTCTTCGACCGTCCCGTTCTCCCAGACGAGGTCTTTCCAGTGCACCTGGGCAAGGCATTCCTGCGCCTCCTCGAAACTCAGGACTCCCTGATGCTCAGCAAGATATTTGCCGGCGGTCTCGTATCTCCACCAACTCTTGCTATGCGGATTGCCAACCGCTTCGTCCGGGGTTGCGCTAAAGTATTTTTCAGAGAGGAGGTGGTTCGTAACCAGCATGGATTTCTCGCCTTCGGATTTGCGTACAATCATGCTTTTCCATCCATCTTCTTTGTCAAACTCCAGGACTGCGCAGTCTCCGGCGGCATCAGCGATCATGTAGTGATAACCTGATCCGACGGCGGCGTCATGGCATATATCCAGGGAGGAGGCAAGATCAAGGGCTTCCTGTACGGTGGCGCATTTATCCAGCCATAGCCGCATGATGACAGTCGTGCCCACCTTGTGTTTCCCGCTTTCCTGCTGCGCTGCCTGCTTCGGAAGAGCCATGATCGAGGTGCAGAGACCCTTCTCGTTGATGCCGTCCACGGGAGCATAGATGGAAGCCAGGCAGTTCACTCGTGAGAGGAACTTTTCCGGAAGCTTCTCCAGCCCGTAACCGAAGTGGGACATGTCGCTGACGGCTATGGATGCATATCCCTTTTTGGGGCGGGAGACGGTCACCATGGTGGGGTTCTTGAAATAGTCGTAGTTGCGGCCATACCAGAAACCGTCACCATCCGCCTGGGCAGCCTGGAAACTTGTGCAGTTCATTGTCCGTGTCTCGCCGTTCTCGTCGGCTACCTGCGAACTCTTGATATTGATGGGCAGCCCCTTCCCAACACGGCCAATGACATAGGCAAGCAGTTTGGAATTCGAGTCTATATCTTTGGAAATCAAGTCGTCCAGGTCGTATGCAGCCTTATACTCCATTTGCCAGAGATATTCGTTTCCGCCTACATTCGTAATTGTGGCAAGTGTCCGTATTTCGCGGCTCCAGATGCAGGTGACAGCAATGCAGATTGCGGCTAGGATGCCTGCGGTCCAACATAAAAACTTTTTCATTGTTCAGCTAATTGGTTCATGACAAATATAACAAAACTCCTGCAGACACCAAATGTCCACCATGTGTGTCTGGAATCCCAAAAACGGCCGAGCAGACACCAGCGAGACCGCTTTTGTGTCTGGAAAGCAGAAAGCATTCCTACAGCATCTTCTTCCGGTGGAAAATCCACCATGCGGTGAAGACGATGACGGCCATGGCCGCGAGCAGGATGACCCATGCCCAACGCAGGCCGTCGAGAGGGAGTTTCACGTTCATCCCGTAGAAGCTGGCAACCAGGGTCGCAGGCATCAGCAGCAACGAAATGAAGGTGAAGATCTTCATGATGTTGTTCTGGTCGAGGTTGATGATACCGACAACCGTATCCTGCAGATACTCGAGACGTTCGAAGGTGAAATTGGTATGGTTGATAAGAGACCCGATATCCTGCAGCAACACATTCAGCTTGGCATCGTAGATATCCGGGGTGCGGCCGCTTTTCAGCAGGTTCGTGACAAGCCTCTGCTTATCCACGATGTTCTCGCGGACGAACATTGCATTTTCCTGCAACTGATTGATGTCCAGAAGAAAATCCTCGTTGATATCCTCTTTCTGGTTGATTCGTTTGCTGAACTGCGAAGTCTCCTTGGACATCAGCTCGATGATATCGGCATCCAGGTCGACACGTTGGTCCATGATGAACAGGAATACCGTCCATCCGCTCTTGAACTGCGCAGGACGTGCCTGGATTCGGCGTTGCAGCGATGTGAATGACCGCAACGGAATTTCGCGGAGGGTGGTAAGTACATCTCCTACAAGTGTAAAGGAAACAGGATCGATGGCCATTTCGTCGTCGGCCGGCGACAGGAAGTTGGTATTGGCGAAAATGGCTACGTCGTTCTCTGAGAAACGGGAGGAACTCTCGATCTCCTCGGCTGTGGCGCGGCTCTGGATTTCGGTCCCGAGAAAGGCCTCAGTTGCACGCTTTTCATCTCCTGTCGGCGACAGGAGATCTATCCAGAGCACGTTCTCTTTGCCGAGCCCGGCAAAATCCGTTTCGTGCTGGCTTACGTTAATGTCAGCTCCTTGCCGATAGAAAATGCTGATCATTCCACTTCCAATTTTGTTCCCGGCGCCCCAAAGGCGCTGGAAGGGTTAATATTTACGGGTTAGCTGACGTTACGGACAAGTCAGCCTGCAAAAGTAAGCAAAAATTTTTTTTTTTGCTTACTTTTGCATAATAATATGAACGAATATCCTTCCAAAATACTACAGGAAGCCGTTGAGGCCATCAGTTCACTGCCGGGCGTAGGCTCCAGAAGCGCGCTCCGGCTCGCTCTTCACCTTCTTAGGCAGCCTGCCGAGAATGTGCATCACTTCGCAGCGGCCATAGACGATCTGGCCACCAAAGTCCATTATTGCAAGGAATGCAACATGATTGCGGATGAGGACATCTGCGGCATTTGTTCCGATAACAGGCGGGACCATGGCATCATCTGCGTTGTGGAAAGCGTGCGAGACGTCATGAGCATAGAGGCGACCGGCCAGTACCATGGTGTATACCATGTGCTCGGAGGAATCATTTCGCCGATAAACGGGATAGGCCCCGGCGACCTCAGCATCGACCGCCTCGTGGAGCGACTGCAGCAATCGGAACAGCCGGTGGAAGTAATCCTTGCCCTCAGCGGCGATGTCGAAGGGGAGACCACATCATTCTATATTTACAGGAAGATATCGGCGCTCGCCGCCAGGATATCCACACTGGCGCGCGGCCTCGGCTTCGGAGACGACCTGGAATATGCCGACTCCCTCACTTTGGGAAGGTCCATAGTAAACCGTCAGATTTTCAAACCACAGTAATATGCGCAAAACTCTCTACCTGACAGCCTTCGTACTTGCAGCCGCCTGTACGCAGGCTCCCGTGGCCGTGACACCCCCTGCAATGGGATGGAGCAGTTGGAATGCTTTCATGACCGACATTTCCGACACTCTCATTATGCAGCAAGCCGACCTGATGGTCTCCACCGGCCTCGCCGCAGCGGGCTACGACCATATCAACATAGACGATGGATACTTCGGGCCTCGCGACGAAAACGGGAGAATGACAGAAAACCCCGAGCGATTCCCAGGCGGGATGAAACCCGTAGTGGACCATATTCATTCCCTAAGCCTGAAGGCAGGTATTTACAGCGATGCCGGCGACAACACCTGCGGAAGCGGTTACAATGACGATTTCTACGGTTTCGGCGCCGGATTCTGGGGCCACGAAGCGCAGGATGCGCAGGTTTATTTCAACGACTGGAATTTCGATTTCATCAAGATAGATTTCTGTGGAGGCAACCATCTCAAACTCGATACTAAAGAAAGATACCTCCGCATACGCGAGGTGATAGACAGCGTTTCCACCCATCCCGTAGAAGTGAATATCTGCCGCTGGCATTATCCGGGCACCTGGGTGAACGAAGCGGGAAACTCCTGGCGCATCAGCGGTGACATCGCTCCGGAATGGCCTTTCGTTACATATATAATGAGAATGAACATGTACCTTTCCGCCTACGCCGGAGGCGGCAGGTACAACGACATGGACATGCTGGTGGTCGGATATGCAGGCAGACCTTCAATGCTGCGTCGGGGCAACGGAATGACCTTCGCAGAGGAGGAAGCCCATTTCGGGTTGTGGTGCATCATGAGCTCCCCGTTGATGATAGGCTGCGACCTGGCATATCTGCCGGAAGATACCCGCACCCTCATCACCAACCCGGAACTTATCGCCGTCAATCAGGATCCCCTCGGGCTGCAGCCTTATGTGGTTCAGCACGAAGGAAGCGGGTACGTGTTCGTGAAGGATATCAAGACCTTGCGCGGTCTTGAACGGGCCGTGGCACTTTACAATCCTTCCGAGGAAGCGGTGCTTTTCGAGGTTCCTGCAGATATCCTTGGATTCAAGGGAGAGATTGCACTGCGCGACCTGGTCCGCCGGGAAGATCTCGGAAGTTCCCCGGGCATCCGCATGGAAGTGCCCGCCCACTATGCCAGGATACTGTCGGTCAAAGGCGGAAAGCGCATAGAAGATTCCGTCTACGAGGCGGAGTGGGGGTACATCCCTGCCTTCAACGACATTGGCCTCGGCGGAGCCAAATATGTGCAGATGGAAGGAGCGTCCTGCGGCGCTGTGGTGAAAGGCCTTGGCGGGTCGGAAGACAATTGCTTGCAGTGGCGCACCCTGCACCGGTGCAGTGGAGGGAAGTACACTGTGGAAGTGCGCTACTTCTCCGATGTCGACTGCAAGGCCGTCCTGGCCGTGAACGGCGTTGCGCAGGATATCGAACTCAAAGCAAACAGCGGCTACTCTGAAGCAGCCGCTGAAGTAAGGTTTAAAAAGGGAGATAACTTCGTGGAGATTTCTTCTCCTTCCGGAGATCTCCCTGCAGTCATCGACTGCATCAGAATCAGTCGCTGAGTATCTTCACAGGGCCCAGCAGGCCGGAAACCAGCAGAGGGTCGCTGGCCTTGTAGAAAGGCCAGGTGGTGTAGGTGATGCGCTGCTTTACGCCAGGCTGTTCGTCGCCGATGAGGCGGTTGGGCCAGAGGTTGGTTACAGATATCTCCAATTTGTTCATCCCCGGCTTCAGGGCGCCCGTGACATCAATTCTGAACGGCGCCCTCCACAGGGTGCGCAGTTTCGTGCCGTTGAGGGTGACTTCCGCCATGTTGCATACTCCTCCGAGGTCAAGCTCATACCTGTCAGCTGATACCTCTATCTCGAATTCCTTAGTATATTTCGCAGTGCCGGAGAAATACTTGATTCCGGGATCGGAAGATTCTGTCCAGGATGCGAGGTGCTCGAAAACTGCCGATGCCGGTGCTCCACGACCTTCTTGAAAAGAAACATTCCAGGGGCCTTCGAGAGTAAGTGCCTCTTTCATCTGCACCGGCTTCACGATGTGTGATTTCTCGCGCACCGGCTCTCCGAATACAATGAAATATGCTTCTCCCGGAGTGAATTCGAGGGGTATGACAGTCCTGCCGTCAGCCATGTTCCAGGAAACTTCGCGTGTTTCGCCGGTTTCCGGATTCCAAAGTTCCGGTCTGCGTCCGCTGCAGCGGAAACTGACATCAAGGGACTGGGCTTTGCGCGTGCTGTTGCAGAGCCAGTAGATTTCTGCAGATGGCATGGTCCTGTGGGCGAATACCAGTGATTCTCCTCCTTCTGCCTGTATGTCGGGAGCAATTCCGGCAACCGCCTTATGGCAGTCTCCGTCTTCGATAACCCTTACGCCGGCTGCCTTGATTCTCTCTATGCATGCACGCACTTCCTCCGACATCCTCAGCCCCTGACCGCCGACTACAAGCGCTGAATACTCCATTCCGCTTCGGGTGACAAGTTTTCCGTGCTTGACCCGAATTTCTTTGAGCAGCGCCTCCGGACCCGCAAAATCGTATCTGTATCCGAATGGAGAGTCCAGTTCGCTGCGGCTGAACTGCGCGGTTACGTTCGTGTCTTCGCCATAATAATACAGGAAGTCCGCCACGAAGCGTCCCTGCTGCATCATAGCACAGCTTCTGGCAAGATAGGACGTCCAGGCGGATGCCTGTTCAGCCCAGGTCTCGTGACGGTGGAACCATTGTCCGTAAATGTACATGCCCATTCCGGGGACCTTGTCGTCCAGTGGCTGGTGGGAACTTTCGTGGATTACGAAACGGTTGACTCCTGCGTAGAGTTCCAGGTCCGCCGTAGGCTTGAGATTCTCCGGGCAATAAGTGTAGGCCTGACGGTTTACGCCGGATGCGGTCAAGGATTCCGCGGCAACAAGATTCTGTCCGTAAATGTGTGCCGTAGAGGCAGATTCGAGTATGTCCGCCAGCCCTTCGGTGCGGCGCGTGGTGCTGCCCCCGAGGGTGCTTTGTATCCACATCGCAGACATGGGATACGATGCGCTTTTCTTGATGGAGATGCCGTCGGCAAGGCAGTTCCTGCCATGCTCGTGGGATTCTATGAATACTCCCTCCATCCCGTATTCGCGGCACACCTTGGTAGCGTTGTCGTAGTTTTCGGCGAAAAGTTCACCAAGAGTACGCCGGTAATCCCAAAGGAAGCGTTCGGTGGCCTCCGGGCTCTCCACGATTACGCCGGCAAGAGCAGGAAGCCAGGGGATGAGATCGTACCCCCGTCTGGCAGGAAATTCCTCCTTCATGAGAGGCGTCCAGTTCTGCGCCCCGGACTCGTAACTGTCTATCAGCAGATACTGTATGCCGCGCTTTCCGAGCAAGCCGCCTGCGGCATCTTTATACATGTCCAGGTAGGTGTGAAGATAACGGGAGAAAGCGGCCTTGTCGAGTTTGTCGACTTCCAGGCCGGTGGCTTCGGCAGATGCAGGATGATTCTTTTTCCCTGTTAGTGAGGTGCCGAAACGGTATACGGTCCATTTCCCTTCGGGGACGTCCCAGCGCAGCACACCGTCCTTGCATTTGTCAGTGATGTCTATCACTTCGCATGCCTCTGCTTCCTTCGAGCTAGGGTAGAGTGCAAGGTCGCATACGGCTGCAAATCCCGCCTTTTCCTCGAAATGGTTGACTGGAAGATGACTGAGTAGATTGAACTCTCCGATTTCGGTGGCAGGGGCGGCCGGAAGTCTCAGTATTCCATAATGATAACTTGCTTCGGGATTGGGTATCTTGAGTCTCCAGAATCTCGCCGAGGCTTCCGGGATATACTCTGTCTGTTCTTGGGCTGCTCCCTGGGTGATGCCGCACAGGACCTTCCAGTCGATGCCGTCATCGCTGACAAGCAGTGTGTCCATGCAGGTGGCAGGCACGCCGTGTCCGCCGTTGCGGGCAGTCTGGTTGACGATAGTAACCGCCTTGAAACTCTGAGGCTCGGGGAATTCATACTGTATCCATCCGAAGCCGCCGGGCCCCGGAGGAAGCAGCCCTGCATTGTCGAGGTCGCCGTCGGTCAGTGTGCTGACGTCGAAATGTCCGCCGCTGGAACTGACTTTGGCTCCCAGATCTTCGAGTTTGCGGTAGCCGGCAGGCAGTTTTACGGCGAGGACAGCGATGTCTTCGTAGAACCATTCAGGGATGGGGCCATCCTGATGATGATTGTATTCGTATGGCAGCGGGACATTCTGGAAACGGCTGCTGACGGTGAATGGCTCGGGGAGTTTTCCTTCGAAAACCGATCCTCCTTCCAGAGACATGGTCCGCCAGGTTATTTTCTTCATTCCGTCTGCGGGCTCTACCCAGGGACCTCCGGTGCAGCTCCACCCGGGAGAACTTGCAATAGCAACCTCCATGTCCAGAGAGTCCGCAAGGGCGATGGCTCCGGCAAAAGCGTCCTTCCATTCATCGGACATGTATGCAATCCTTTTCTCCACCATTTGAGGCGTGCTCAAGGCAGCGTCGAAAACATGAAAGCCTCCGATTCCGGCTCTGTGCATCCACAGGATGTCGCTGCGCAATCCTTCAGGAGTGATGTTTCCGTTCATCCAGTGCCACCAGACCATGGGTTTTGCGCTTTGGGGGGGATTGTCGAAAGTGTTTTTCAGAGAGGAAAAGTCCTTCCTGTCGAAATGGGTATTGCAGCAAGATCCAGCCAGAACTGCTATTGCGCAGATACGAAAAAATATTTTCATTGTTGTTTCGATTTTTCGAATACGAAAAAAGTACTATATTTGCAAATGTAACGATTTAACACATAAAACAAATTGCTGTCGAGTATAAATTTTATTGATGAATGACCAATCAACTTTGATTTTTGCTCATTTCGGTTTTTGTGTAGATTATTGTTGATTAAAAGTTTTAACTTTCGGTCTAATGAAACGAAGAGATTTTCTGAAAGTGGCCGGCAGTTCTGTAGCAGGGCTCGCCTTCGGCGCTTCCCTTCTGGAATCCTGTTCCAAAGAAGGGAAGGATGACAATACCCAGACACAGCCTGTAGAAAAGCCTACAGGACACTTCTCTCTTTGGCAGCTGACATCTGCCTCCGATACTATCGGCAATTCTTATGTCCTGAAGACTGCTGCAGGGCATCTTATCTTGATTGATGGCGGCATGGAGAGCAACGGCGATGCCCAGAAACTCAGGAATTATATCAAAGCTCAGGGCAACAACAAAGTTGATGCATGGTGGTTCTCCCACCCGCACGGCGACCATATCGGCGCTTTCCTGAATATCGCCGACGATCTTCAGGGAATTACGATCGACACCATCTTCTATTCCAGGCTTGCAGATTCCATAAAGGAAGGGCGTGCTCTCACCGACCGTTTCAACAAGAAACTCGATGAAATGTCCGCTGCAGGCGTAAATGTTGTCAACCTTACTCTCGGTGCCCGCTACGATATGGACGGCATTTTCATAAAGGTGCTCGGCATTGCAAATCCGGAATTCACAACTGCAAGCGAAGGCACCAGCGTAGTGAACGAACAGTCCGTCATCGTACGTTTCGAAGATGATTCCAAGTCCGTCGTGTTCACCGGAGATGCCAGCGAGCAGGCCGGCACCAAGTGCATTACCAAATATGCAAAATATCTGAATTGTGATTACATGCAGATGGCTCATCACGGCCAGCGCGGTGTGCGTGAGTCATTCTACAAGAACATCGACTTCAAGCATTGCCTGTGGCCTACGCCCAAATGGCTGTGGAATGCCGCAGAAGGCAATGCAAACAATTATATGACCTGGGCCACACGCAAGTGGATGGACGAGAAGGGAATCCCCGCCGAGAATCACCACGTTGCCTGGCGCGACATAGACTGGCACCTTGCGTAGTCTGCTGCCGGCTCTAACTGCATTTAATTGATAATCAATATTTAACCTCTTTAACCAATGCGCAAATTGCTCAGATTGACTGTTGCCTGCATCGTACTGTTATGTGCTGCAGGCAGCCTCAGCGCCCAGTCGGGTGCGAAACTGGCAATCCGCGGTGTCGTAGTCGACACCCAGGAGCCGCCTCAGCCTGTAATCGGAGCCACCGTCTACATCAAAGGCACACAGACCGGTGTGGTCGCCGATGTCGCCGGTGCGTTCTCGATCGATGCAAAGAAAGGGGATGTCCTCGTCTTTTCCTGCATCGGGTACAAGGACATGGAATATACGGTCACTCGTTCCATCGGTGACCTTTCAATCGCCCTCTCCGACGATGTCAACGTGCTGGAGCAGGCGGTTGTCACCGGTATGACCAGCCAGCAGCGCAAGCACATCGCTTCTGCTGTAGGTGTCATCGACAATACGAAGTTCTCCAACAAGCCGGTTACCCAGATGTCCCAGGCTCTCCAGGGCGGTACAACCGGTATTTTGGTGCAACAGGCTTCCGGTGCTCCAGGTTCCGACAACTCGACCATCAAGATTCGCGGCATGGCTTCGCTCGTGGGCACCAATCCTCTCGTGCTCGTCGACGGATTCGAGTTCGACATGAACAAGCTCGACCCTGCTACGGTTGAGTCCGTGACCATTCTGAAGGATGCAGCTGCCGCTTCCATCTACGGTGCAAAGGCCGGCGGCGGCGTGATCCTCATCACCACGCGCCGTGGCGTCGCAGGTGCGGTAAAGGTCAATTATAACGGTTATGCCGGCGTCCAGACACCCTTGTACATTCCGGATATGGCAGATTCCTGGGAATACATGCAGTATGTCAACCAGGTCAACCTGAACACCGGCAGCGCTCCCACTTACTCCGACGACGAGATTGCAGCCGCGCGTGCCGAGGACGATCCTATCAGTTATCCGAATACAAAGTGGGCTGATCTCCTCCTTACCAAGACAGCTCCCATCACCGAGCACAACATTTCGGTTTCCGGTGGTAATTCCATCGGCCGTTTCGCACTCTCGGCCCAGTATCTGAAACAGGACGGTATCTATAAATTGCAGAAGGACAGTTTCGACCGCTTTACCGTGCGTGCGAATACTTCCGTCAACCTTACCGACAACATCCTGGTCTTTGTCGATACCTTCGTCGGCCGCGACACTCAGGTGACCCCGAACAGCAATATCTACAGCCTGATATATTCGATGCCTTCCAACATCGTAGCCAAGTATCCCCGCAAGGAAGGCTTCGACACCGATTACTACGGCTACTATATTGCGTCTTACATGAACGCGTACGCGCAGGCGGAACGCGGCCAGGTGGATACCCACATCAGGGACTATGTTACCATCAACGCCCGTCCCCAGTGGAACATCATGCCCGGCCTCACACTCAAAGGGCAGGTCGGCTACCGCCTCTCTACCGGTATGGACAAGACCAACCGCGATCCTTACGTGTTCTTCAACTATTTCACAGGCGACGAGGTGGTTTCGTTCTCGATGGTGAAAGGCGCGACCTACACCACCCGTTCGAATTACTGGTCCGCTAGTGCGAACCTCGACTGGGTAAAAGAAATCGGCGGACACCGCATCAACCTCCTCGGAGGATGGCAGTCCGAACTCAACGCTACCACCGGTTGGGACCGCATCGCCCTCGTGTCGTGGTACGGAAAGGCTTACTACAGCTACAAGGACAAATATCTGTTCGAGGCCGGTATCCGCGCTGACGGATCTTCTCTTTTCACCGGTAAGTACAAATGGGGTTACTTCCCTTCAGTCGCAGCGGGATGGAACATCAACAAGGAGGAATTCCTGAAGGATGTCCGCTGGATGAGCAGCTGGAAGGCCCGCGTTTCCTTCGGTATGCTTGGCAACAACAACGTGAGCCCTTATTCCTACCAGTCGCTTATCAATTCGGCCGGTACCGAGACCAAGAACGGCAACCCGGACCTCAAGTGGGAGACCGTGAAGATCTTCGATGCAGGTATGGACCTGTCCCTTTTCGACTATACTCTCGACATCAACCTTGACTACTATCACAAGATTACTGACGACCTTATAATGAGCCTGCCTTCCACCCTCAGTTCCGGTCTGCTCAGCACTCCGGCGAACGTGGGCAAGGCACAGTCACGGGGCTTTGAAATCGGAGTGTCCTACAACAAGGATTTCAACAAGGATACCCACCTCACCATCGGCGGAGGATTCTCTTACAACCGCAACAAGTGGCTCTACATCCCCGGAGGGGAATTCATCACCGGCAATACCATCTGCCGCCAGGGGCACGCCATCCGCGCAAACTATTTCTATGTCGCCGACGGCCTGCTCACCCAGGAGGACCTCGACAATTACGTAGCCATCGTGGGCGGATATCCTGACAACGGAGTGACCACTCAGCAGGCCGGCGATATCAAGTACAAGGATATCAACGGAGACGGTATCATCGATACCAACGACCGCACCGCAGTGGGCGACCAGGATCCTCACACAATGTTCTACGGCAATCTTACTTTCCGCTGGCGCAATTTCGACATCGATACACAGTTCACCGGCCAGGGCAACTCCAACGGCTTCTATTACGGACAGTTTATCCAGCCTCTCAACAGCACCAACAACGGTGCGGTGCAGCGCTGGCAACTCGATTACTGGACTCCCGAGAATCCAAATGCTAGCCGCCCGAGGCCTACGACGGCTGGTACTTCCAACGAATATCTCTCCACCTACTGGATGTTCAACCGCGCCTTCCTGCGTGTGAAATACGTCCAGCTTGGTTACAGTTTCCCCAAACTGGCTTCCCGCATCAAGGCATCCAACCTCCGTGTCTATGCCAACGTGCAGAATGCGCTGACTTTCGCTTACCTGAAGGAATCCGATCCTGAAACCTGCGCCTCCAACAACGGCGGCGCGGTGACCAGCAAGTACCCGCTCATGCGTACCTGGACCTTTGGTGTTAATTTGAGTTTCTAAATCTGAACAGCGATGAAAAAGTATATGAACACAATTCTCCGTATGGCTGCCGTAGCGGCCGCAGCGCTGTCATTCGCATCTTGCGAGGGTTTCCTCACGCGTGATGCCGAGAATCAGACTACCGAGGAAGCATGGTGGTACAACAAGAGCATTCTGAGCTCGGTTGTTACGCAGTGCTATGCTCCTATGCCCGGCGGAACGCTCACTTCCGGGGCTATCGACGCATCCCTTACCGATAACAGCTACCTTTATTATAACTGCAAGGTCGAAAACGAAGGGCTCAGCGACAACGGAGTCACCGTGGCTAACTACATTAACAACACTGCCATCACTTACGGCACGGCCCAGAGCACCCATACTCATCCCACGAGTGTGTGGACCCAGCGCTACAGGACCATACGCCGTTGCAGCCGTTATCTCGAGAACTGGCATCGCGCGGTTGTATATCCCGACACCAATCCCTGGGAAGGCATACAGACCGTAGACCGCTGGGAAGCCGAAATAAGGGCTCTGCGCGCCTACTATCATCTCGAGCTGTTCTTGAACTTCGGCCCTGTGCCCATCGTGGACCACGTCATTACCGTTGCTGAGCAGGAACTTTCGCGTCCCACTCAGCAGGAGATGGTGAAATTCATTGCGGACGAGTTCGAACTCGCCAGCAAGAACCTTCCCGTGAATCCCCAGGTGGCAGACGAGCGCTGGCGCTGGACAAAGGGAGCCTGCTATGCATATCTCTCCTACCTCTACATGTTCGTCGGAGACTGGGCCAATGCAAAGAAATGGGCGGAAGAAGTCATCAAGCTGAATAAATATGACATCTACGAGAGCCCTTCCGATCCTGCCCACAGTTATGCGGAGCAGTTCCAGTATGATGCATATACCAACAACACCAAGGAATCCATCCTCACCAAGAACAAGGGCCTGAGCCAGAGCGCCATGCGCCTTGCTCCTCCGAGCGTCAAGAACGGCACTTCCGGCGTTTCGCCCTCGGCGTCTCTCATCGATGCCTACGAACTCAAGGACGGCCGCACCCTCGACGAACTCAGCGAGGCCGACAGGCTCAAGTATCATCTCAACCCCACTCCGGAGGACCGCGACCCCCGTCTCGGCATGACCATCATATTCCCCGGCGAAAACACCATGGGATATACATGGAATCCCTGGGTTGCCGGCAATACCGATTACATCGGGTCCCGAAACTCGACGGCTACCGGTTATTGGGTGAAGAAGTTCCTCTCTCCCAGCGATTTCACACTCTCCAGGACGGATGGAGGATCGAACCATTTCATGCTCATGCGTTATACCGTGGTGCTCCTCAATTACGTGGAGGCGGCCATAGAACTCGGCCAGATTGACGATCCCAACATCTATGCATATCTCAACAAGATACGCCATCGTGCCGGTATGCCCGACGTCGACCAGGACAAGTACAATACCCAGGAGAAGCTTCGCGAGCTGGTACGCCGCGAACGCCGCGTGGAGCTTGCATTCGAAGGTCACAGGCTGATCGACATTCGCCGCTGGCATATTGCCGAAGAAGTGATGAACGGACCGGTATACGGAGCCAAGGTTCCGGAAAAGGACGAGCTCTACTTCGTCGAGGAGCGCCGTTTCAACCCCGACAGGGACTATGTATGGCCCATCCCCAATACCGAAGTGCAGAGCAACGACAATATTGAACAGAATCCCGGTTATTAATTCGAACGCCCTATGAAAGCATATAAATACTTACCATTCATTCTGGCGGCATTCCTCACTGGATGCTATGAAATGGACGTGCCGGAGCCGGAAACCCCGGCGTCGGTGGTCAGGCTTTCGCTTGACGATGACCCGTATGCAATGAAGGATCCTATCAGGATCGATTATGAAACTTCGCAGACCCTGAGTTTTACCTATGAGGACATATCCCGCATAGTCGCAACCGCGCCTCAGGGGTGGGTCGCGCAGGTGAAGATGTCCGGCGGAGACGGAACACTCAAGATTTCCGCGCCGAAGTATGGAGAGGAGTCCGTTCCCTCGGGCGATATCGTCCTCAAACTCTATGACGGCTCGGGCTCATTCTCGGAAAAGAAGTTCCCGGTTTATGCTGTTGAAGGCGAACTCGTATTCGAAATCCAGGACTTCGATTTCAGCGCCGTCAGCGAATTCACTCTCGGCAGCCGCACGACAGTAAAGTTCAACTGCTCTCCCAGTTTCAAGAACATTGAATTCGACCTGCCTGACGGCTGGAAGGCGGTCGAAAAGACCCGCGGGACCTTCACCATCATCGCTCCGGACCTCAGCGTCGAGAGCGGCGACGCCGAAGGCACCGTTACGGTGACTCCGGTATCATGGGGAGGACAGAAGAGTACGGAACTCGCCAGGAGTTTCGCAGTGCATGTAGATGCCACGAAACCCACCTTCCAGTTCGTGGACGAGGAAACGACCTTCGTCTATGGAGAGACCAGGGAAATCGAGATTACCGCAAAGGGACTCAAGGATCTCGTCACTCCCGAGGCTCCTGCAGGCTGGACCATCGACTGGAGCGGAGTGCTGGACGGCATCGTCAAGGTAACGGCCCCTGCAAAGGATGCCGATGGAGCCGTAGGCACCGGAACCCTGGTATTGAACGCAGTGTCCAATACCGACAATTCCGCCATTTCCAGCAATGCGTCGGTTATCCGTTTGTATGGCATCAACAGCGCCAAGGAACTGCTTGATTTCCGCGCAGTCTACGAAGCCGAAGACATGAATGAGCCCAATACAGACGAAACCGCCCTTGCGAAGTGGCTTGTGGACGGTGTGCTCACGCTGAATGACGACTTCACCCTCACGACCGACATGCTTACCAACAAGGCGTTCATAGTCAAGATTTTGAACGTTCCCCTGGAAGGAAACGGCCATACTATCACGCTCGACCTTGAGTGCAATGCTGCCGTGGCCGGTATTTTCCAGTATGTAACAAGCGAGATACGCAATCTCAAGATAGCTGGTTCTGTCAAAAACAGTTATTCCACCGGACTCAGTTATACTTCCTCTCTGGTAAGTGTTCCCATGACCTGCCTTATCGAGAACGTGGAGTGTTCGGCGGATGTGACATACGACGTGAGTTCTGCGGTTCTTTACAAGTCGATCGTAGGCGGAATCGGAGGCTATCCCCGTTCCAACTATGCACCTGTCTTCAAGAACTGCAAGTATTCGGGAACCATTACCTGCAACAACGACGCCTTCTCTGTCGGTGGCATCGTAGGATGCTCCGATGTAGGCAAGCCCGGCGCCATGACAACGGTAGAAGGCTGTACTTTCTCCGGTAATATAATTCTCAATCACCATTCCGAGAATACTGCCGTGACCTGCCGCATGGGCGGTATATTGGGCGACCTTGCCCGCCAGGCGACGGTCAACGACTGCGTAAGCGAAGGCACCATCACCATCAACGCGAATGGAAACCGTCTTTGCTCTTCCAGCGCATTCGGTGTCGGCGGACTTGTGGGACGTATCACTGCTCCTGCATCCGGATACACTATGGCGGCCATCATCAAGAACGCGAAGTTCACCGGAACCATCAAGTTGAACGGAGGTGCCGGCAACGAAGACAAGACCCGTTATGGCCAGATTCTGGGCTGCAGCCCCAACGACAATGCAACCAATATCTTGAAAAAGGAAAACTGGATTGAAGAAGGAACCATTAGCCTGTAATGTTTATGAAAGTATATAGATATCTTATCCCCGCCCTGTCCGCCGCCCTGCTTATGACGGCCTGCGACAACCGGGAGCAGATGCCGGAATTGCGTTCTGATACAGTGCGCGAATGCGTGTTCAGCGCCAGTTCCGAGCAGACTACAAAAACATATGTCGACGGTCTTTCCATCCTTTGGGAGGCCGGAGACGAGATTGCCGTGTTCGACGATGCCGGATCCGAAAAAGCGGTCCTGGCATTGGAGAGCGGCGCCGGCACCAAGTCCGCGACCTTCAAGGGAACGGTTTCTTCGGCCGCTACAAAATTCTTCGCCGCATATCCTGCTGCATCCGTGAGCGCAGCTAGCGACAGCGTCCTGACCGTTTCGGTTCCCGCTGAACAGAAACTGGTCGCAGGCGGACGCAATCTCGACCCCGCAGCACTGGTAGGAGTCGCCGCGACTGAAGGGAACGAGCTTTCCTTCAAGAACGTGATCGCAGCCATCCGTTTCACAGTGGATATGAAGAACATCGTATCCGTCTCCCTCAAGGGTAATGCCGGGGAGAAGGTGGCCGGCACCGTCAAAGTCGATGCGACCAACGGTGAAATAGTCGAGGTGGCGGATTCTCTGACCGAGGTGACCCTCACTCCCGCGGGAGAAACTTTCGAACCGGGACAGTATGTGTTCACGCTTCTGCCCGCACAGTTCCCGCAGGGCCTTACTCTCACATTCACCGACAAGGAAGGCAACGCCACGGAACGGGTGAACAATACCGATCTCACCATTGCCCGCAGCCGTCTTCTGGACCTCGGCGCGTTCATCAAGCTCTACGATTCCGAACTCAGCTTCAATCCCGGAGAGTCCAAGGAAATCCGGGTGCTGAGCCAGGGCGTTGGCGGGCTTGCCGTCGAGAATGTACCTGATGGATGGAAAGTTGACGCGGCCTCTCTCGCAGACGGTCTGCTGAAGATTACCGCTCCCGCCGCAGGCGCGGCTGTCCCCGCCGGTGCTTTCAGCCTCAAGGGCACATCCGCCGCAGGCAATGCGATTGTCAGCGACGATGTAGTGATCCGTCTCTACGGTATCAACAGCAAGGCCGAGTTCCTGGAGTTCCGCAGCCTGTATCAGGGCGATGACGAAACCGACAATTCCCGGCTCAACAGCCCTGTGGTCGATCCTGCAGTCATCGGCAAATACCTTGTCGACGGTGCGGTCAGCCTCAATGCGGATGTCGCCTTCGATACCGATGACATGCTTCTCAAAGCATATATTTTCAAATACTGGAATCTGCCCCTCGAAGGCAACGGACATACCATCAACATCGATTTCGAGGGAACGGTTTCTCTCTGCGCCCTCTTCCAGTATCTTGGTGCGGATGTACGCAACCTCAATATAGCAGGCAAGTCGGTCGTCGCTTATGCCGGAGAATCCCAGTTTGCCTCGCTGGCGGCTTTCGCCACGAACAATACTCTGGAGATAAAGAACGTCTCCAGCACGGTTGCATTCTCCTCCAGCACCAAGGTCGGAAATTTCGGCGGCATCCTTGCATACGCAAATCAGGGTACGCTTACCCTTGACGGATGCTCGTTCAGCGGCTCTTTCGATTATGCCCCTGAGGCAGTCGCCGCGGCTCATGCATTCGGAGGCCTTGTCGGACGCAGCAACACAACTCTCACCATAAAGAATTCCAGTGTAGATGCGGCTTTCAATATCGCACTCGACAACCGCACCCTCTGCGCTGCCGCTACCAGCGGAGTGGGAGGAATTCTCGGTGTAGCAAATGCCGAAAAGTCCGTTTC
>CAMNAD010000012.1 GCA_946530505.1 uncultured Bacteroidales bacterium | reverse complement strand
ATCCTGGCGCTGGCGATCTGCCGCTTCCGATACGGCTTGTCACCCCGTGCCCGAAAACAGGCTTTTTTGGGCACAGACACCCTTAAAAATGAAGCTTCGTGCCCGAAAACAGGCCAAAACGGGCACGGGGTACACGATTTCCTCCACCTCAACACCGATCTTTTCGTGCGCTCGCTCTGCATGACCGGCATCTACCTCGGCTACACCATAATCGCCGGCCGCTACGGAGAGACGATGCTCGCAAGCGCAAACATCATGATGAACCTGCTGATGGTCTTCTCGTATTTCACCGACGGGTTCGCCTATGCAGGCGAGGCGCTGACCGGGCGCTTTATCGGGGAGAGGAATCCTGAGATGCTGCGGAAGGCGGTCGGAGGAACATTCCGCTGGAGTTTCGGGGTGGCGGGCAGCTGGATTGCCATCTACCTGCTGGCCGGACTGCCGATGCTGCGGCTGATGACTGATGACCCGGTGGTGGTGGATGCATGCCGGCAGTTCCTGCCCTGGCTGGCGGTGATGCCTCTGATAGGATGCGCCGCCTTCACCTGGGACGGAGTCTACATAGGTGCAACGGCTTCCAAAGGAATCAGAAATTCCATGATCTGGGCTGTAGTGGCTTTCTTTGCGGTATGGTTCGCATGGCTGCTGCTATCCCCCGGGCTTTTCGGCACACATGTTCCAGGCAACCCGGCTGCCATCCACCTGCTGCTCGCGGCATACTTCGCGCACCTCGCCGCAAGGGCGGTTTACCTCACGGCTACTGCTGCAAGTATTCGGGTTCCTGAGGAACTATGATCATCGCAAGCAAATAGGCGAAAAGTCCGCCTCCGGCAAAAAAGAGTGCTACCACCCAGGCCAGACGGATGATGGTGGGGTCGATATCGAAATAATTGCCGAGTCCTCCGCAAACTCCGGCGATACGCCGGTCGGTTTTGCTTCTGTAGAGTTTTTTGTTCATACCAAAAGTGTATTAGTATAATAGTACACTGCAAAAATAAAGTAAAAATATTTATCCTGCAAGTATTTAACTACTTTTTTATTATATTAGCAAAAATATCCATAACCGCTTGCCTTATGAAAAAATGGACCCGACTTATAATTGATGTCGACTACTCCCCCTCCGACCCTGGAATAAACAACTGGTTCTGCGACCGGACAGACTACGACAAGGCCGATGTCACGGCCGGGAAGATTCTTCCATATAAAGATTCCGGGGGCCTGTTCAGAAGCATCCGAGTCGTGGAAGCATCCGATGCAGAGGTGGTACTGGAATACTGCGGAAAGCAGTACTCGCTGACTCCTGAAAGTTGCACCAGGAAACTGGATGAAGACGGGCGCGACTACACGAATTTCTACCTTTACGTTTCCCTGAAGGTAGAATACGTGATCGAGAATACCCGTGAGTTTTTCCGCCAGTTCCAGACCAGGGACCAGATGGCAAGACTAAGCAAAGAGGACATCAAGCAATTCGAAGCCTCCGACGATCCCTGCGCAAAATTCGTACTTGGCCGCTGGCATCTGGTGACAATGCCGGAGGAGGACTCTCTACAGATTGCCGAGAAGAATATCCGCGAGGCAGTAGCGGCCGGGATTGCAGACGCCTTCAACATGCTCTCACTCATGTATGCCAACGGCGATACTGCCGAAGACAGGGTGGATCTTGAAGAGTCCGCCCGCCTTCGCGACGAGGCCCTGCGTCTTGGGAGCGAAGCCGCCAGTCTGCGCTATGCCCGCAACCGCATCGCCGGGATATTGCTCGCACCTGAAGAGCCGGAAGTGGTGGCCCGGGAAATCGAAACTCTTCTGGCGGAAGACACAGAGCCGAACCCGGAATGGTATTCCGTGCTTGCCTATGCATACGAAACCCTTGGCAGGGATGAGGACTCACGCAAAGCCTACAAGACCGGGACGGAGAAGGGCTGCCTGCGCTGCTGGGCTGAGCTGGCATACTGGTTCAGGGAACACGGCATGGAAAAAGAATACGAAAACACGATGTACGAAGGCATGAGCAAAGGATGCCCGGCCTGTTTCATGCTGAGCGCAGACCGTACCGAAGAAGAGTATGAGGAAAAAACTCCCGAACTCAAGCGGCATTTTACGCGCTGGCTTTCGGACAATCTTGAAAGAGGGCTGGAACTTGGCGAAGGAACATGTGCCTACTATCTCGGCTACAATTACTTTTATGGCGCCCTTGGTTTCGAAAAGGACGGCAGGAAAGCAGGGTACTATCTCGAAAGAGGCATGCTTCTGGGAGATTCCAACTGCTACAGTTTCGCCGCGGACATCCTGGAAATGTACGATCCCTCCGACCAGGACAAGCGCGACGCAGCTGTCTACCGTCTCAAGGCCCTCCGCCTGGGCAACGATTCTGTTCAGAGCAAGGTTATCATCGCCTACAGGCGGGGCCTGTTGAACAAATATCAGGATGAAATAGAAAAATACTGGCTGCCGGACGAATACGAGCCCGATGGAGACGACGGCCGCTGGGACGCTTATGCATAGACACCATGAACGACGCGAAGAAGATAATCAAGAAAGTGGAGCTCATGCGACACAACTCCCAGGAGCACGAAACCTACAGGAACCTGCCCCTGGCGAAAGAATGCATGCTTATGCTGGAGAGCCTGGACGACCCGGAGGAAGGCCCCCTCGGCAAGGCCTATGCATGCAATGCCATTCTGGAGCAGCTCTCGGAATACGATACACCCCGTTTCTGCATGGAAATCCTTAAGCGGGAGAAACAATGGGTGGAAGAATCGGAAGAGAAAAGCGACTGGCTCACTCCGGAGAGCATCGATTCCGATATCCTCAGACTCGAAGACTACATCGATACCGAGGGCATTTCGATGCAGGATTTCTGCAAGAAACACGGAAAGCATCTGCTATTCGACCCGGTGGAGCGTACTCCGCAGTGGGAAGAGATTTATTTAGAAGTGGAGAAGGAATGTTTCCGCCAACTGAAAGGCACACATAGGGGGATGGGATTCTGCTTTGGCTATTGGTCGGTAAAGCGCGCCGTGCTCGCCAAGTATGGAATAGAGTGGAAATCTCCCCAATTCATGAACCCAAGAGTAATGTTTGACTGATATGTATAACCACTAAGACTACATAAACATGACAGTAAATCTGGACAATTTAGCAGCCATATTTAACCTTGCGAAGGAACTCTCCACCTCTGATGGAGAAGTTAAAGAGGAAGAACTCGGGATCCTTTGGGATTTTTTCCAGACCTTCGGGGAAATGAATTCTTCTGTATTAGGCTTCATTATGTCTACAGGAGACAAGATGAGTTTCGAGGAAGCCTGCTCCAACATCGAAGGTCTGGACGATGGCGCAAAACAGCAGATATCCAACCTGTTCGCCAAAATAGTCTGCGCCGACGGCGAGCTGACGGAAGATGAAGAGGATCTCTACAGCGAGATTGTCGAGAGGTGCGGACTGCCCGAGCCCGAGGTTGCAGAAGAACCGGAAGATGCCATCACTCCGGCCTTCATCCTCGTAAACTACAACGGCATCGCAATCTTAAAGCAGAGTGAACACAAAGACTGGAATACCCTTGGCGATGAAATCGCCTCCTGGATGGGCTGCGACAGGGTTGAGGTGGTTCGATACACCCCGGCACTGAATGCCATCAGCGAAAAACTCAATCTCAACGCCCGGCACATCGTGTTTATGGTTGCCCGCAACGGCTACGGCGACAAGACCGTAGGTGACAATATGCCCGGCACCTTGCTTTACGGAGGAGGATACCCCATCTACGGCAACATTGTCATCGCTCTAGAGACCGACAATGGCTACGAGATCGAGGGCTTCATCACCCAGCACATCCTGGATATGGCATTTGAAGAAGTAAACAAGGCCGTGGACGGCCTTATAAGAATGGAATAACCATGAAAGGACCGGAATCATTCGAAGACCTTGCAGCCGTTATTGCGGTGTGTCTGGGGACTGCCCGCTCCGACGGGAAGCTCCTTGCCGACGAACTGAATACGATACTTGACGGACTCAAGGCCCAGTATGACTTCGAGGGGCAGGACGACCTTCTCCAGGAGTATCTGGATGAGGCGGAGAAGATGGATCTCAAGGAAGCGATTGAACGCATAAAGCAGTTCGGACCGGAAGAGAAGCAGTTCACTTCGGACATGCTCTTCATGACCATCGCAGCCGACGGGGAATTGTCTCCGGACGAAGAAGAAATCTATAAGGGTATGGTGGATTACTGCGGCCTGCCGATGTTCAGCGGTGCGGACAGTGTTAATGAGGAAGCAACTACATGGCCGGACGAGGAAGACGGAGTGCCGTACAATATGGACTGGGATGAAATCGACAACTGGTACGGCGAGCAGGATAAGGAGCTCGGCATCAAGGCCCTTCACGGAGATCCCGCCGCCCTGGCACAGTATGGCAAGATGATGCTGGATGACGATGTTTACTATGAGAATCTTCTCAGCATCGATACCGACCCATCGGAAGACGAAACCATAGACGGTTATTCCGACGACTACTGGACCGGCAAGGACCTTTACTTGGATGATAAGTACACCGAAGCGATACCTTACCTTATGAAGGCAGCCAAGCGCGGTAACGAATACGCGATGTACTACCTCGGATGCTGCTGGTTCGAATACTGGAACAACGGTGACGGAGAAGAAACCGAATGCTGGCTCAAAGCCTTCGAATGGTTCCTGAAGGGCGCCGTGAAATGGAATGGGGACTGCTGCTTCAAACTCGGTGAAGCATATTACTACGGCAGGATTCCCAACGAAGACGGGGAACTGGACTATCAGGATGACTATGAGGCTGCCGCCTTCTGGTTCAGGCAGGCCATAACCTTCGGCAATGTCAGCGCCGCCAGTTATCTTGGCGGAATGTACATAGACGGCGAAGGTGTAGAGAAGGATGAAAGAAAGGGCTTCGAAACATATAAGAAAGCCACCGAGATGGCTCCGGACAGCGGCATCTCCTGGTACAACCTCGGTATCGCCTACGAAAAAGGCTACGGCGTCACCCCTTCGGACGAAGAAGCGAGCAAGTGCTACTGGAAAGGCAAGGACAGCTACCCGGAATGCAAGGCGAGGTATGCTATCCTGCTGTATAACAAAAATCCCGGCCAGCGCCAGTATGCCATCTCGCTGCTAAAGGAAGCCAATGAGAGATTCAGTCCCACGGCAGAACGAGCGCTGAAACAACTAGGAGAATTATAATCTTATGGAAGACTCCGGATTCAGGACACGCGAGCGCACGGCCGAAAAGAGTGCCGTCAAGACCGAGACCAAGACCAAAGAGGCCTCGGGTGTATGCCCGCACTGCGGTGCCCCCATAGAGAAGCACTTCGAAATCTGCCCGGTATGCGGGTGGAAACTGGTGGATTACTGTACCTTCTGCGGGGCTCCGATGCGCCCGGACGACATTGACTGCCCAGAGTGCGGAATGCCTTCGGACGGAGTGATTTGCCCTGACTGCAATATCCGCAATTTCCGCTCATTCTGCCGTCAGTGCGGCCAGCCTCTCTCCAGAGCGGCACGCAGAGCCGTTGAAAAAGCCAGGCAGGATCCCAAGGTGCAGGAGGCGGCCCGCCTGATGACCAAACTGGCCGAACTCGAGGCCGAACTCGAGACCTCCGCCCCGGAAGAAGGCGAGGCAGAAGAGCCCAAGGGGCCTACCGAGGGCGAACTCCGTCTGCGCGAGCTGATGGCAAAGGTTGGATTCACCACGGCCGAGAAGCCCAAAGCGACACAGCGAAAGATAGGCCGCAACCGGGAAGACATCCTCGCAGAATACCAGAAGACAATTGACGAAACCAACAAGGTGCTGGAGGAGATGCTTCCACCAGCAGGTTCCACGCCCCAGGAGCAGCGCAACTACTATACCGCACGCAAAGTGGCTATGATGGAAGTGATAGAAAAGACCTGGTACGGCATCATCCGGGACGATGTAATGTGCTGGGAATGCAATAAATGCCACGTCCTTCACGACAATCCCAACCAGTGCGCCGTGAGGGAATTCGGCGGAAAGTGGATTAAATGCGTCCGCACCGACATAGTGCCGGAAGGCACGGAAGGGGCACAGAAGTTTACCGAGAAGATTGGCGAACGGAAAGTTTATAAGAGGGAAGAATAGTATATGGCAGCTCAGGACTTGAAGAGCATATTGAAGGAGGTCCAGAAGACGGCAACTGCACCCCAGGCGACGCTGACCGCGCCGCAGGCTACCCTTTCGGCACCCGGAACGAATGGAGACGCCCCCAAGGCGGCTCCATCTGGCGGAGCCCACTCCCCCGGCGACACCGTAAAGGCCGGGGGGAAGAACTATACCGTCGTGATATTCCTCCAGAGCGGTGGCGAAGGCGATATCTATGTCGTTACCGACAAACGCCGCCAATACGCCCTGAAGCTCTGCCACCCTGGGTTTTACACCAACACGAAGGTGATACCCGCCCTTCAAAAACTGAAGGGGAAAGGATATCTGGCCGACATCATAGACTACGGCAGCGATTTCGAGCTTCTCGAGTACATCCCGGGAGGCAGTGCGGCCGAAGCCGGCATCAAGGGCAAAGCTGATGCCATTCTCGCGATAGCGCTGAAAACCGCGATGGCCCTGGACCAGATGCACAAGGTGGGCATCATCCACAAGGATGTGAAGCCTGCCAACATCCTTGTGAAAGACCGAGATAGCTGGGACAGCGTACTTTGCGATTTCGGTATCGCAGACGTGATGGAGAACGGCGAGTCCTGCGTCACCAGTCAGGTGCGCACCCCCATCTACGCGGCGCCGGAAGTGTACGACCCGCGGAACGCCATCTTCCTGGAAGGGAAGACCCTTTGCGAGCTCACCGCCAAGGCGGATTTCTACTCGCTGGGCATGACCATACTGTCGCTTTGGCTGGGCGAGGGTGCTTTCAAGGCCCAGGAAGGAGAAATGGCTATCGCCAAGACCAAGGGGCGGATTGCGGTTCCTTCCGACATGCCGGACCCCCTTGCCAGGATATGCCGCGGGCTCCTTATCAAGGATCCACTCAAGCGCTGGGACCTGGGAGAGATCCTGCGCACGATGGATGGGGAGAACGTGCCCGTGGATGAGGATCTTATCATAGCGGATCTGAACATCACCTACAATGCCTCCAGGCATCAGATAGCCAACACCCCCAAAGATCTGGCGAAATTCATGTTAGCTGATATGGATCTCGCAAAGAAGTATCTGTATCGCGGCCAGATCGAGCGCTGGCTCAAGCCCTACCCGGAACTTGCGCTGGAAATCCATGACATAGTGGAGAAACGCCATCCGTTAGACCAGGACCTGGGCTTGATGGCGGTGGTTTACAAACTTGATAAAGATACTCCTTTTTATCTCAAAGGTATTTCGAAGGAGACCGGGGAAAAAGTAGAGATCCCCGCCCTCACCTTGAAAGATGTGGGAAACTTCTGCAACACTGCCGTTGCCGACCCGGACACGGTACGTGACATAGCCTCAGGTGTTTTCAAAGAGTGGGTGTGGGTGCACAACAAGGCCCTTGCAAACGCACTGCCCCCTTCGAGCAATCTCAGTGCCACCTTTATGGTAAGGGTGCAGATGGTGGATCCCCTGTCGGACATCAACCTTTGCAATGACCCTTCTGACCCAGATTACGCTATGACCCAGGAGGGCATAGGCCGGCTCTTCAACAAGATATACAATATCTACTGGAGCCGGTTCGGTGGAGATTTCGACAAATTGGTCGACGAGTGGGAAGATCCGAAATACGCGCCGCTCAACCGTCAGATCCCCCTTGATACACTCATCAACGTTATCAACAACTTCGACTCACCCGAGGATTATCACTACATAACCGACTTCTTCGACACCAAGGGCCAGCGCTTCAAACAGCAGCGTTCCTGGTTCGTGTACTGCACCGACCGTAACAGCGACGACTACAGGAAGAAGGCGGGGCCCAAAGACAATGACTCCCGTATGCAAATTGCGATGATGAAGGTTATCAAGGGTTACGGTGTGAATCCGGAGTATGAGTTCTCGAATGACGGCTCGGTTGTGACAAGCCGGGAAGAGGTATTCGCCAAGAGCAAGAAAGTGCTCAAGACCGAATGGTTGGAAAAGGGCCTGGCGGGTTTCCTCTGCATCTTTCATCAGGAGGATCCGAATGCCGACCTGAGCCCCCGCTTCGCCTACGAGAAGTTGCTGCTCGACTATGTGGAAGACCTTCGCAGGATTGACCCGGAACTATATCCCGTATCTCGTTTCGACGAAGCACGGGATGAAGCAGGTAACATTCTTTCACGTGGCAAGGCCAGGGTGCACGGGCTCAGCATTCGCAGCACATTGCAGCGGGTGGCAGTGATCATTTTCGCCGTCATCCCGGCCATTGTTTTGATTGCAATGCTGGTCTTTTCAATAATCGACAATCCCATACTGGATGTGACGAATTTCAAGCTGGAGGGTATTATCTGGATTCTCGGCATCATCATCGCCGCCATCATCTTTTTCGAGTCGGATTCAGAAGGCTGCCTTGTGCCGCTGATAGGAGGAGCCATCGGCGGAGGTCTGCTGGTCATGCTGGTCAAGTTCCTTGGCCAGTTCATCCTATATTTCTTCGTCCTGGCCGCACTGGCGGTGACAGGATGGTTTACGTACCGAACGGTATTCCTGGGCAGCTCCTATGCAAAACAAGCCCGCAAGTTCAATAAGCCGGGCTTCGACGAAGAGGTGCTTGAGCCTCTCTATTATGCGTTCAGCAACGAAATCAGCTTCGATTCATCCCTCAACGGGGCATTCAACGACCAGGATATCTCCTTGTGGAACGGGGATATCAGGACCCGCCGCAGGGATATCCTGATTTTCATCGGAGCGATCTGGGTACTCATAGGCTTCAGTTTGCTTGTTCCTAAAAGCGAACGCTTCGACAGGTTTTCAGCCCCGGTGGTGCAGGCCTGGTTCCCTGCCCTGGAGAAGATCGAGCCATACCTGGACTGCCCTCCCCTCAAACAGGGAGACAAAGGAGAAGATGTGCTGAAACTGCAGCAGTTCCTCCTCGACAAAGGCTATACCACCGGCAAGCCGGACGGTTCCTTCGGCCCCGGCACGAAAAAGGCCCTGGAAGAATTCCAGAAGGACAACGATCTCTTTGTGACCGGAGGTCTCAGCAAGAAGACCCTGGAAAAGATAAACAAGATAGTCGCAAAGGACATCAAGGCCGAGAGGAAAGCAGCCCGTAAGGCGGCCAAGGAAGCCGAAAAAACAATAGAAATAACCGAATAAGCATATGACCTGCAAGAAATGCGGTAAGGAGAACCGCCCCGAAGCAAAATACTGCCGCTTTTGCGGAGAAGAGCTTGCAAGCGCATCCAGCCAGAAAGGCCTGATAGCAAAAGACGACATCGTCGGTCTGCTGGACGAGATGGACAAGAAACTCCAGGTAGCACAGGGTGGCACCAGGATAGGCATGGACAGCCTTATCCTCGGTGACTCCGGCACCGGAAAGAACTTCATCGCCCATCTCATCGCAGACAAGATGCTTGCGGCCGGGGTGGCAAAACACGCCCCGAAGGTGGTCGACGCCGCCGACTGGGGAGAGTTTTCCAACGATTTCGACAAGAATATCTCCGCCCTGAAGGAAGGCATCCTGATCATCACGAACGCCCAGAAACTTCTTCCCAAGAGCAAGGCTACGGACGTGACCCAGCTCGACAAGCTGTTCAGGCGCATGCGCAACATCGAGGGTGCGCCCATAGTGTTGCTGTGCGGCCTTCACAACGACCTTTCCGAGTTCCTTGAGAAGAACAAAGACGTTCACAGGCTGTTCGAGTTCGACTTCGTCCTCCCCGCATTCAAGATCGCGGACCTGACAGCCCTCACGCTGGAAGTCCTGAAAAACAGGTTTGGTGCAGGGGTCTCCGACGATCTTCCTCAGAAACTGGATTCCCACTTTGCCTGGTTTATGCGGCAGGTCGAACTTGGGCACACCAACGGGCATCTCTCGGAAAAAGTGGCCGAAGACATATATGTGAAAGCGCGCCTGCGAGGCAGCAAGACCGTTGAAGCACAGGATATAGACAACTCTGAATGTTTCATCCCCAAAGGCGAGGAGCAGATTCTGGCGGAGCTCGACGGTTTCATCGGTCTCCAGAGCGTGAAGGATAAGATCAGGGCCATCATCCGCAACGTCAAGACAAAGAAAGAGAAGGGAGTTAAAGAGAAACTCCTGAAAGACCATTACCTCTTCACCGGCAATCCCGGCACAGGCAAGACTACCTTCGCCCGCAAGTTCGGGGAAGTGCTGAATGCGATAGGTGCCCTTCCCACCGGGCAGTTCGTGGAGATCTCCGGCAAGGATCTGATAGGCCAGTTCGTGGGTGATTCCGAAGCCAACGTCAAGAACTATGTCAACAAGGCGATGGGCGGTGTCCTTTTTATCGACGAGGCCTATGCGCTGAAGGGCAGCGGAGACGGTAAAGGCGGTTATGGAATGGATGCACTGAACACCCTCCTCAGCATTCTCGAGAACCGGAAGGGCGAATTCGTATGCATTATGGCAGGATACACCAAGGAGATGGGAGAACTGGTGAGGATGAATCCCGGCATCTCGTCCCGCTGCAACATCACCATCGAATTCCCCGACTACAACGCAAAGGAGCTCGAGCAGCTGTTCCGTATGTACCTGGCGCACAACGACGAGAAAACCACTTTCACCCTGGATCCCAAGGCGGAAGAGATGCTTCCTAAGGTCTTTGAGAAGATGTACCTGAAGCGCACGGACACCTTCGGCAATGCCCGTGCGGTGCGCAACCTCTTCGATCTTGCAATCGAGCGCCACAGCCAGCGCGGAGCCGGCGACGACGTGCTCAGCTATGCCGATATCGTGGGCGAAGAAAGCACCAAGGAAATCTCAGTGGAGGATGTGATGAAGGAACTGGACGGTTTCGTGGGGATGAAGGCGGTGAAGGATGCGATCAGGCGCATTGCCCAGGAAATCGCCGTGCAGAAGCAGCTCATAGAAATGGGAGAGGCCGCAGAGGGCCTCACCAAATACAATTTCATCCTCACCGGCAATCCCGGCACGGGAAAGACCAGCGTGGCCAACACCCTGGGAAAGATATTCCGTGCCCTGGGCGTCACGTCCACCGACAGGATCACGAAGAAAGAGCCCAAGGATATAATCAGCCAGTATACCGGGGAATCTGCCAAGAATATGGATGCGGCCATCACGGAAGCTATGGGAGGGGTGCTCTTCATCGACGAGGCCTATGGCCTGAACCCCGTGGATGCCACCGGGCAGAGCACAAGCCCCGAGGGGAAGAAGGCGCTGGAGGTCCTGATGACGCGTATGGAGAACGAGGCGGGCAAGTTCGTGGTGGTCTGCGCCGGCTATCCCAAGGAGATGGCCGATTTCCTGGGAGCCAATCCCGGCCTGACGCGCCGATTCTCCCATACCATCCACATCGACGACTACTCCGCGGAAGAGCTTCTGGAGATTTACGAACGCGCCGCCAAGGCCAGGAAATACAATTTCTCCCTGGCAGACGAAACCGTGCGAATGAAGGCCCTGAATATGTTCCAGGGGATGGTGGCAATGAAGAACGACAAGTTCGGCAATGCCGGTGAAGCGATTAAGAAAGTGGCCGAGACCAAGACCAACATCAACAACCGTCTCAAGTCCATTCCCTTTGAGCAGTGGACTCCGGAACTTGTGCGGACCGCCCTGGCGGAGGACATCCCTTACGAAGAGCCGGAGAAGGTTTCCATCGACAAATGTCTTGAGGAGCTCAATGCACTGGTCGGGCTGGAAGGGGTCAAGAGTTCCCTTACCAAACTGGCCCATACCATCAACAACGAGATAGAGAGCGCAAAGCTGGAAGGCCGCCGTCCGGAGATTCCCCTCGGACACTACCTGTTCCTGGGCAATCCGGGCACGGGAAAAACCACCGTCGCACGCCTGATGGGCAAGATTCTTTACTCTATGGGCGCCCTTCCTTCACCCAAAGTGATCGAGGTGGACAAGAGCAATCTTGTGGGGCGCTATATCGGTGAAACTCCTGCCATCACCTCGCACGTAATCAACTCTGCCATGGGAGGCATCCTCTTTATAGACGAGGCCTACCAGCTCAGTTCGGAAGGATATGAGGGAGGATACGGAAAAGAGGCTCTGGAGACTCTCCTGAAGCGCCTGGAGGATGACCGGGGCAAGTTTGTTTGCATAGCCGCCGGCTACACCTACGAGATGCAGACTTTCATCAACTCGAACAGTGGCATCCCCTCCCGTTTCCCGAAACGCAACTGGATTACCTTCGAAGATTACAATCCGGAAGAGCTTTTCCAGATTTTTATGATTCATGCCCGCAAGGGAGGATATACGCTTGATTCTATGGCGGAAAATGCCGTGAAGGCCAAGCTTACGCAGATGTACAACAATCGGAACCGTATGTTCGGCAACGGCCGCGAAGCACGCACCCTCTTCGATGATGTGAAGAGCAATCTGGCGGGGCGTCTTGCGGAGGAAGGGGGCACTCATACCCCTGAGGAACGTAAAACGATAATGATGGAGGATGTGCTATGATACAGTGTCCTGAATGCAGAAGTATGATTCCCGATGACAGCGCGTTCTGCGATCAGTGCGGGAAGGAGTTGAAGTGGTGCCCGGAGTGCAAGAAGCCGAAGCGCGGCACGGAGTGCCCCGTCTGCGGCAGCGACCTGGTTCCCGGCCGGAAGTACCTGGCGGCAGCACAATCACAATCATCATCCGGGGAGGCTGCTGCCCCCGATCCGGTTCGCGGCTCCGCCGCTCATCCCTCCCAACCTGGCGGTTGGGCCCCTCCCTCTAACGGTGCCGAGGGTGGCACGCCTCTCGGGGGCAGCACCTTCCCGGATAATGGTCCGCAACTGACGACTGCGGCGGTGGCAGGGCCGGTGGCGCTGGTGGGAAACGGGTGGAGGCTGATGCTTCAACAGGGGGAATTCGGCCGCAGCTGCGGCATCTGGCCGGAGCTTTCCACCTGCCCCTATGTATCTGGCCATCACGGCTTTATCGAAGGTCACTCCGGCGGATGGAAGATTTCCGACCGGGGCTCGACCAACGGCACTTTCATTAACGGACGCAAACTCGCCACGGCCGAGCAATACGAGTTGAAGAAAAGCGACCGGGTACGCATTGCAACCCTTGATTTTACGGTGGAATGAAACTGAACGTCGATGCCATATGCCACAAGGGTCTTGTGCGCGAGAATAATGAAGATGCCCTCTCCGTGAGCGGGCTGTTCCTTCGCGACGACGCCGTTTCGATGGATGTCGAGACCCCTGAGAAGGGATTTTTCTATCTGCTGGTTGCCGATGGAATGGGCGGACACGAAAACGGCGAGGAGGCCAGCTGGTTCACACTGGACGAGATCAAGGAGCAGTTCGCCCTGCACCAGATAGGACCGGACCGTTTCGAAGAAGACATACGCGAAGCAGCTCATTATATCTCCTACAAACTGAACAGCATCGCTGCCGACCGGGGACAGATTCATCCTATGGGCTGCACCCTTACCGGAGTAATCTGGTACTATGGCCGCATCTGGCTGATCAATGCCGGCGACAGCCGCACTTACCGCTTCCGTAACGGCATGCTCAGGCAATTGACCACCGATGAAACAGAACGCGGCTATACCGGGGATCCCAATGCCAGCAAGTTGCTGCTGAACTGCCTGGGAGGCGGTTGCGAAGGGCGGCTGGTGGTGGAGAGCCTGGACGGCAAAATGCTTGAAGGGGACACGCTTTTAATCTGCTCCGACGGCCTCTGCGACATGGTTTCGGACGACGAGCTTGAAGAGGCCCTCGCCCAAGGGACTACCGCCGCAGACCTTTACCGTATGGCCTGCGAAGGAGGCGGAGCGGACAATACTTCTATAATACTTGCCAAAATCCTATAATTCAATATTTTATGAAAAGACTGCACATCTTGATGATCATTGCTCTTGCGGTCGTGGTGAGCTTCTCTTCCTGCTCGAAGAAGCATAAGAGGGAGAAGATTACCGATCCCGTGCAGCAGGAAGCACTGAGAACCAGGAATGAAAACATTCCTATCGATTCGCTGTTTACGGCGAATGCAGCCCGTGAGATAGCATCTCCTTTCAAGAAGATCGCTATCGGAAAACTCTTCTCCGAGATCAAGGCCTCATGGCCCGAGTCGGCGGAAAAGGCCGCCCGCGAGAAATATGCGGAAAAACTCCACAAGAAAGACAAGATGAAGGAGGATGAGGCCCAGAAAGCCGCGGCAAAGGCATCTACCGATGTCCTGGCAGAATTCGAGCCCAGCACTACCGAACGCCTCGAAGCCACCTTCAAGTTCCTTCCCGGAGAGGGTTACAGCCCATCGCTTACTATCTACTTTTTTGTGATGCTGATTGCTTTCGCCATCATCTTTACAATAAAGGTAATCAAGGCTTTCTTCATATCTCCTAAATAGCATCGGCCATGGAAGACAAGTATATAAGACGGCAGGTTCTCCCCATCGACGATGCGGCGAGAAAGAGGGTCAAGGACCTGGTGAATGCCTATTCAGCGCAAGGCGAAGGCCACCCGTACGCCAATTACGGCGATCAGATAACACTTCAGAAATACGAGCTGTGCCCTATCTATACGGTGAATCTTCGTACTCAGTATGACAGTCGTAACGTCAGCAACAAACAGTTCCCGTACAAGGGCGGCAGCATTTATAACCGGCGGTTCTTCAGGACTTCTGACGTAAAAGTGTGGGACTATGATCTCCTCTCCACAAATGAGTTCAAACAGGAGAGCGAATCTTACGAAGTGCCTGGCTCGCATCACGTAGAGACCTGCGGCAGATGCGGCGGATCCGGAAAGGTCCCCTGCCCTACCTGTGGCGGAAGCGGAACCAGGCAGTGCGGTGTATGCCACGGAAACGGACAGATCCAGAGAACCCGTCAGGAGTACCGGCATACAGCCGACAAAGTTTACTCGGACGGGCACAGGGAACCTGTTTACAGTTATGTGAACGTAACTTATTATGAGACCTGCGGTAATTGCGGAGGTGACGGAAGAGTCAACTGCTCCACCTGCGGCGGATCCACAAAAGTTACGTGCCCGGTTTGCGAAGGATATGGCAAGAACGTGCATTGTTATGCCATCGACCAGAAGTTGTATAATATCTATGTCGATGACTATTTCATCGATGACAAGGTTGCAGCGGTGCGTGAGATTGCCGAGCAGAAGGAAAAATGCCGCGGCCGGAACCTTTTCCATATACGTCAGAATTCCATGAGCAAGGGTGTTTTCAGCGAAGATACCCAAATCTCGGGCACTCTGAATGCCTTTATAGACAAGCATGCGCTCCCCATGGGTGGAGGCTGCCACATCCTCTTCCAGGAAACGGACGTGGACAGGATCGATGTCTGGTGGGTGCAATACACCTATCAGGGAAAGACCTATAACGGATGCATCACCTCGGGCCTGGGGAAGGAACGTTTCTTCCCGGAGACATCTCCCATTACCGAGCTGGCGGAAAAGTGGATGAAGGAGGCCAACAAGAAGATAGGCGGTGTGGGCACGGTGAAAGCCAGGAAACTGTTGGAGAAGGTCGACAACTTGAAAGTCTATGGCATACAAGGGAACGTTTACGGCCTCAAGTCCAAGGTGGGGCGGCACCTGAATGTCATGTACAATCTGGGTAACGACCTGATGTTCTGGCTGATAGCGCTGCTGGGAACCCCGTTCATCTACAATTTCTACGACACCCTCAACCCGGTGATGCGCTATGCACATTTCATAAATGATCCCGCCTGGAGGCCATACGGCTGGGTGCCCGTGGTGCAGTGCATCATCATCCTCGGACTGCTATTGTTCGCGAAATTCATGGTGAATGAAGGTGACCACAGCAGGGAACGTCACGCGACCGTCTTCGGTTTTGTGGTGAAAGGTATGGGGATGTATCTGCTGATTGCTGTTGGCATCATCGCCGTGCTGCTGGGGCTGAACTACCTCGGTCTGCCCGCCATCACGGCCGGAATATTCTGGCTCGTATGGCAGGTGGTGAAGATTATCCTGATTATAATAGTCTACGCCATAATGCTGGCGTATGTGCTAATAAAGTGGCTCTGGAAATTATTCCTCAAGCTCTGGCACTGGATATTCTGAGAGAGGTGCGCACTACTATCCAGTCGTAGTGCTTCGCCACTTCCGAAAGATTTTCGTAGGGGACCAGGTCCGTATGGATCATCCGGTCCTCTTCTTTTTTGGCGCCGAGCCTGTAGCCTGCGGCAAGATGCGATGCCTCCCAGCGGAGATGCTCCCCTATCGCCAGATATTCCAGGGTCCTGCCCACATAAGGGTCGCTGCCAGTATAATGTGCATCCACGTATTGCACGGGGATGTCCTCATACACCCCGGCATATTCCAGCGAGAACAACTCGCAAAGCTGCATCTTCACCTTGCAGTGGAAGTAGTCGGAATAGTCCTGTCCGCGCTTGCGCTTCAGTTCCAGGGCATTCCAGAGGGGCGTGTGGCCGGATTTGAGGATGGCATCTTCCCTATCTTCCCACGAGACTCCCCCGCCGGCGGACTCGGTGTATCCGTCATAGAATGCTTTTGCATATCGGGCGGTTTCTCCCCCGGTGATGCTGTCATAGGTCCAGATGGTATCCAGCTGGCCGAAGGGCACCATCTCCACGCCATAATTATCCTTGGCAAACTGGAATGATCCGGCATACACGGCAGGGCGGTCCATCCTTATGGCTATGACGAAACGGTCGGAGCCCTTGCCGGCCATGAAGCGGCGTTCCGCAATTTCCAGGGCCTTGCGGATGGAGGTCTCATCGTCTTCGAAACAGACACCAACCCAGTTGAGCGAGGCAAGAGCGGTCTCATCCACATCCTCCGCCACATCTATGTTCAGGGGAGCCGCCTTGTAATCTCTGTCCACGAATGCACCCCACTCCGTCAGAAAGGCCCTGACGCCGGAGGTGAAAGCCTCCGAGCCAAGCACGGCGGCGGAGAAGCCGGAGGTAACATAGCCTGCACGGCGGCCTCCCTCATCCTTTCCCACCTCCACGAAATGCACCGGATAGAGGGCCTCTTCTCTCTTCAGGGACTGTGCGGTAAGCGCGGAAATATCTATCAGATGGAGCCTGGGATGGGAAATGGGCAGCTGTCGCGTGAGCTCATCCTCCCTGGCGGAGAACCAGATGCCGGCCTGAGAGCGGCGCTCCATCCGGAGGGCGGTGGCGACGGAATCCTCTTCCGATAGAAGATAGACGTTGGTATTCCCGCTGCAAAGCCAGCGGTCCAGCCGGCGTACATTGGGAGAAAGCTTGAGCACAGATGCGTGAGGGGCCCTTTTTCGGAGGGCCTGCATAAACGGGGAATCTACCCTTATGCCGCGGAGCACTC
>CAMNAD010000011.1 GCA_946530505.1 uncultured Bacteroidales bacterium | reverse complement strand
CAAGACCCGTCCCGTGGAAATCGGCTACGACGTCCGCTGCCAGGATCCTATCGGTTACGACCTTACATACTGCACCGAACTCGCAATGGGAGCATACGAACTCTTTGCTAAGGGCGAGACCGGCTGCATGGTATATGTCGACGCCGACGGTGAGGCTCATCCCCTTTATCTAAAAGATCTGCAGAACGCAGAAGGCAAGATTCCTCCGCGTCGCGTGAACATCGAGGGCGGCACAGCGCAGAACTACTATGCGCATATCTGCCATTACATCACCCCCGCAGATTACGAAGCTGCGAAGAAGTATGTCCCCAATCCTGAGGAGTACGACTTCAAGAAGATTCTCTGCTGGTAATATCCTATGATGGACAGGGAAGCGGCACATAGCAGGATCATAGAACTCCGTGACATCCTGGAGGAGAACAGCCGGCGTTATTACGTCGACAACGCCCCCACAATGTCCGACTACGAGTATGATCAGCTGATGCATGAACTGGAGGCTCTGGAGGCGGATTTTCCGGAATTCGCCTCCGCGGACTCCCCTGCCGCCAAGGTAGGCAGCGACCTTGAAAAAGGGCATGAGTTCGTGCAGAGGGCGCACCGCTATCCCATGCTGTCGCTCGGCAACACTTATTCGATACAGGAAGTAGAAGAATTCTCCGCCAGGGCCGACAAGGCCCTTGGCTCTTCTTCATTCACATATTGCTGCGAACTCAAGTTCGACGGCACAGCCATCTGCCTCACATATAAGAAAGGCAGGCTCGTGCAGGCTCTCACCAGGGGAGACGGCATTGTCGGGGACGATGTCACCGAGAATGCCAGGCGCATCTCGAACATCCCTCAGGTGCTTCACGGAGACTATCCCGAAGAATTCGAAATCCGCGGCGAGGTGCTGATGCCTTATGCAGCATTCGACCGGCTGAACGAACTCCGGGCTCTCGACGAAGAACAACCGTTCGCAAATCCGCGCAACGCAGCATCAGGTTCACTGAAGCTTATCAACCCCGATGAAGTAGCCCAGCGCGGACTTTGGTGTACGCTCTATCACATTCCGGCACAGAGCCTGGATTTCGAATCCCACGACCAGGCCCTCTCCGCTGCGGCTTCCTGGGGGCTTCCGGTGTCGGACCTTCGCCGTATTTGCAGGAACATCGCGGAAATCAAGGATTTTATCGATTATTGGGATGTCCACCGCAAGGAACTCCCTTATGCGACCGACGGTGTAGTCATCAAGATCAACGAGATGGCTTTCCAGCGCGAACTGGGATATACCGCCAAATCGCCCCGGTGGGCTGTGGCCTACAAATTCAAGGCTGAGCAGGCTCTGACGCCTATCCTTTCGATAGATTATCAGGTTGGTCGCACCGGAGCCATCACTCCGGTAGCCAATCTCGAGCCCGTACTGCTTTCCGGAACGATGGTCAAGCGCGCAACCCTTGTCAATGAAGACCAGATACGGGCCCTCGACATACACGAAGGTGACTATGTCTATGTCGAGAAAGGCGGAGAGATCATCCCTAAGATTACAGCAGTTGAGCCTCTCAGGCGCAAGCCCGGTGCCAAGGTGCCGGAATTCCCCCGGGTCTGCCCTGACTGCGGCACTCCCCTCGTGCGCGAAGAAGACGAAGCCAAGTGGTTCTGCCCCAACAGTGACGGCTGCCCCATGCAGATCAAAGGAGAACTGCTCCACTTTACCGGCCGTAAGGCTATGGATATACTTGCCGGCGAAGCCACGGTAGGCCAGTTGTTCAACTTAGGCTTGGCCAGAACTCCCGCAGACCTCTACGACCTCACTCCTAGGCAACTCACCAGTCTCGAAGGATGGAAAGAGAAATCCGCCCTACGTTTTATCGCAAGCCTGGACAAATCCAGGTCTGTACCGTTCGAACGCGTTCTCTTCGCATTGGGAATCCGTTTTGTCGGAGAAACCACTGCAAAGACCCTTGCCCGCCATTTCGGCAGCATCGATGCTATAGCGTCTGCCAGCGAGGAGGATCTGAAGAACGTTCCGGATGTGGGGGAAGTCTGCGCAAAGAGCATTTACGAGTATTTCCGTGACGAAAACCACTTGCAGGAAATTTCTCGTCTCAAGATCCACGGGCTTAGTTTCAGTTCCGCCTTGACGGAAGCAGCAGCTTCCGACGCGCTCGCCGGCAAAACAATTGTCATTTCAGGCACTTTCAGCATCTCCAGGGACGATATGAAAGCGCTTATCGAGAAACACGGAGGCAAGAATTCCGGGAGTATCAGTTCCAAGACTTCATTCCTTCTCGCCGGAGCCAAGCCAGGCCCGGAGAAGTTACGCAAATGCGAAGAACTTGGCATTCAGATAATGGACGAAGCTGCATTCCTGGCAATGCTTCCGTCCCAGGCAACTGCTGCTGCGCAAACTGAATCTGTCGAACAACTCAGCCTTTTTTAGATATGAGGAAGTACGAAATGACAGACAGGAAGGTTACCTGGAAGGATATCAAGGAACTCTTCACCGACAAGATCTGGGGAATGGAGACGGACTTCGCCACCGGTGCCTGGCGCAATCTGGTAAGTTTCATACGTATAGTCCGCAGGACCTTCGACACTTTTGCCGAGAACCGTATGGGGTTCCAATGCGTGGCCCTCAGTTATTTTGTCACCCTTGCCATCATTCCCCTGGTTGCATTCATATTCTTCGTATCCGACGGGCTCAACCTCAAGGACAACCTTGAGAATCTGCTGACAAAGATCCTGCCGAACAATCTGGATCTTGTCAATATCGCAATCGACAAGGCCGATAACATCATTGCAGTCGCACAGTCCGGGCCGGTGGGTATCGTTTCCGCACTGATGTTCCTTTGGACCATCATCTGGCTCATGTTCCAGGCCGAAAGGGTATTCAACAATGTCTGGGGCATACGCAAAATCCCACGCAAGACCTACAAGCGTTTCGGTTTCTACATCGGCCTGCTTATCCTGCTGCCATTCATTGTCATCATATTCGCTTATGGGATCGCACTGTATTCCAATGCCGTTTCGCTGATAGGCCTGGATGCCGAACATCTTTCCCGTTTTGTCGGCTGGCTGCTGTTCTATGCTGTGGTAGTTTTCACGCTGTCGGCTGCTTACAAGTATATCCCCGCCTGCAAGGTTGTTTACAAGCACGCACTTGTTGCGGCCCTTTTCTCCGGTGCGATATTCTGCCTTTTCCAGTATATGTACCTTGAGACCCAGGTGTTTGTGAGCCGTCTGAATGCGGTCTACGGAGTAATCGCGGCCATTCCTCTCTTCCTTATCTGGCTGAATTACAGTTTCCAGATTATTATGTACGGGGCGCAGCTTACATACGCGCTCCAGGACGAATATCAGAATCAGGTATGAGCAGTTTGTCCAAATTCACGATCAAAGATTACAATCTGATCCGCAAGGAGTGGAACAGGTTGTATTCCATTGCAGCTGAGCGCTGCCGTGATGACGAAGAACTAGCCGTTGTACAAAAGGCATTTGATTTTGCAAATCAGGCGCACAGGCACGTACGTCGCCGCTCCGGCGAGCCTTACATACTTCACCCCATCCAGGTTGCCGAGATAGTTGTCGAAGAGATTGGCCTGGGCTACAAATCCATTTCGGCGGCCCTTCTTCACGATGTGGTAGAAGATACCGACTATACCATAGAGGATATACGCAACCTGTTCGGTGACCATATCGCCCTGCTTGTCGACGGTCTTACCAAAATCAAGACCGTACTCGACAATGAGGTGCATAAGCGCGGGCCGATGACATCCGCGGAAAGCATCCAGGCGGAGAATCTCAAGAGGATACTCCTCACACTCAACGACGACGTCCGTGTGGTGCTTATCAAACTTGCAGACCGTCTGCACAACTGCCGCACCATCGAATTTATGCCCGAGCATAAGAGGGACAAGATATTGAGCGAGACAATGTTCATCTTCATCCCTCTCGCCCACAGGCTGGGCCTTTATGGCGTAAAATCCGAGATGGAGAATATCTGGCTCAGATTCAAGGAACCGGACGCATACAAGGAGATTTCCGAACGTGTCAGCCGCAACGTGGCAGAAAGGGATGCCGAAATCAACGATTTCATAACTCCAATCGAAACCGCCCTCAAGCAGGCAGACATATCCTTCCGCATCAAGAAGCGTATCAAGACTCCTTATTCAATCTGGTTCAAGATGCGCACCAAGAATGTGCCTTTCGAGCAGATTTATGACCTCTACGCCGTCCGCATCATATTCGACCAGTCCCCTGATCCGGAGACCGAAAGGCGTCAGGCTTATCTTATCTACTCCATTCTGATAGGTCTCTACACCTCGCAGCAGAGCCGCTTCCGCGACTGGATTTCCACCCCCAAGAGCAACGGCTACGAGGCCCTGCACTGCACCCTCATGAGCAGGTCCGGCTTCTGGATTGAAGTGCAGATCCGTTCGCAGCGTATGGACGACATCGCAGAGAAGGGTATCGCCGCGCACTGGTCGTACAAGAACAATGGCTACATTTCCGAGGTGGACAGCGAGATGGACAAGTGGCTGAAGAAGGTCCAGGAGATACTGGTGAGCACGGACGTGAATGCCCTCGAGCTGCTGGACATTATTCATAAAGACCTGATAACCACCGACATAGTCGTCTTTACCCCTAAGGGAGAGCAGAGATCCATCCAGAATGGTGCGACGGCTCTCGACTTTGCATACAACATACATACGCATATAGGCAATCAGGCTATCGCCGCCAAGGTCAATATGAAACTCGCCCCCCTGTCTTCCGTTCTAAAGGCAGGTGACCAGGTAGAGATCATCACTGCGGAGAGCGCCCATCCCCGGGTGGAATGGCTGCAGTTCCTGCAGACAAGACATGCCCGCAATCAGGTCATAGAATATTTCCGCGGAAACCGTCGCTCACTTGTCGAAAAAGGCAAGACAGTATATGCAGAGAGGCTGTCCGTTATGGGGCTTGCAGTCAATAAGGAGAATCTCAAGAAGCTTCTCAAGCACACGATGCTCAACGATGCCACGGAACTGTATTTCCGTGTAGGACTTGGATTGTTGGGGCCCGAGGTTTTCCGCGAGGCTTTCTCCGGGATGAAGACCCCTTCCGGAAACGGTGGATTCCTCCTGTCGCCTTGCTGCAATCCAATACCTGGAGATCCTGTCATCGGGTTCCGCGCAGATGACGGCACGGTGATTGTACACAAGAAATCATGCCCGGAGGTTGAGAAACTTGCCTTGGAGTACGGCAGCTCCCGTTTTGTGGTAGTCGACGACTTCGACGCCGGATTCGAGGATTTCCCGGTCCGCCTTTCGCTGCGCGGCATCGACAAGAAAGGTCTTTTGAGCAAAATCAGTCAGTTCATCTCCCTTACCATGGAGATCAATATCCGCGAGATTCACCTGGGTGGCAAGGATGGAGTCGTTGAAGGTTACATCGAGATGCTGGTGCACGACAAGAAAAACCTTGAGGCTATGATACACGGCCTGCTCAGCATAGACGGCATACAGGATGTCATCAGGACAGATATATGATGAAGAAGTACGTACCCCTCATAATAATCGTGCTTGCACTGCTCTCCCCGGTGCTCGTCCCCTCGTGCGCGAATACCACTACTCCTCCCTCGGGCGGAGACAAGGATACAATTCCTCCGGTAATAACGAATATCCGCCCTTTGCCCGGAGCCACGTCGTTCCCCCTTGAAAAAGGCCGCATCGTTTTCGAATTCAACGAGAATGTAAAGGTCAAGACGCCCGGCGATATCTTCCTCTCCCCTCCTCTCGAAAAGCGTGTGAAGTCCAAGGCGAATGGGAAGACTCTGGTCATTTCCTTTGACTGCTCTCTTGAGCCAAATACAACATACACGCTCAACCTGAACTCGGCCATAGTCGACAACAACGAGGACAATCAGTTCCCGGGATTTACATATGTGTTCTCGACAGGAGAGCAGATCGATTCCATGTTCGTCACCGGTACAGTGCTGGACTGCAATACCTTGGCCCCGATCAAAGGCGCAACGGTAATGCTATATAAAGACCACTCCGACTCCGCGGTATTCCTGCACAGGCCATTCGCTGCGGGAAAGACCGACGACTGGGGGTATTTTGTGATCCCCTACATCCAGGACACTCTTTACAGGATGTATGCGATCAAGGATGCCTCAGGCGACAACATTTATTCTCCGGATGCGGACAGGATTGCATTCATCGATTCGCTTATACGGCCGGATTGGAAGGTCGCTGACACAATCCCGGAACTACTCAAGTACGATATGACCGACACTCTGGGATGCAGGGATCGCAAGAGCCAGTACGAACTCAAGCTCTTCCGCGAAAGACCCGGCAAGCAGTACATTGTCAACAAGGTCCGTATGTCTCCCAGGTCGGCTTACATCACTTTTATGGCACAGGATGCCTGGATCGATTCCCTGTGGTTCGGAGGATACCCGGCCGACAGGGTTGTTTCCCAGTTCAACATAACTCAGGACAGCCTTGAACTCTGGCTCAACGACCGCCGTCCTGCTCCGGACACGCTTCACCTCTTCGTCAATTACAGGAAGACTGACTCTCTTGGCGTTATGAAGCCCGAGCTTGAACACATACGTCTTGTGATGGAGCCGGATGTGGCCAGGAACTATTCCAGAAGCCGCCGGCGCAACCTCAAGCACGAGGATACCACTTGCCTTTTCACGCTCAAGGCGGAGCCTGAGAACGTAGAAAGGGACGGTTTTATCCTCGAATTCAACTACCCTATCATCTACGAGAATTTTGACTCGCTGAAATTCCGTTATGTAAACCCTAAGCAGAAGGAGTTTACCGAAAAGTTCACGGTAGAAAACGACTCCCTTAACCTGAGGCGGTTCGTTATTCGTCCCAAGGTCAAGATGCAACCCGGATTCGAGTATTTCCTCAAGGTTCCCCACAGGAGTTTCAGGGATATCAACGGCTACTGGTCGGACAGTACCGAAGTGAAGGTAGCCCTTCCTACCGACGAATCCCTGAGTTCGCTGGAAGCGGTTATTACAGGCGTGGACAGAAAGTTCATCGTGGACCTTCTCGACGAAAAACGGGCCAAAGTGATCCGCTCATATATTATCGACAAAGACTGTACACTGTTGTTCCCCTACCTCAAGGAAGGCAAGTATTCAATCCGTGTCGCGGATGACGGCAACCGCAATTCAATCGTAGATACGGGAGATCTCCTGCAGCATCGTCAGCCGGAGCCTGTACGCTTCGTGCAGTTCGGCGACAGCGAGTATCTCGACGTCATTAAATCCGCAGAACTGGAGCAGACCATCGATTTGTCAGAATTGTTCAGGAAGCCATGAAGAGAATAGTATCCATATTACTGCTGTTCTGCACCTTCCTTGGCTCCCGGGCCCAGGAAATCAACGACTACGACCTTTTAGGCGTAAACTACGGGGTTACCTTCTCTCAGATGAGCTTCAATCCTACAGTCAAGCAGGATTGGCTTTTCAATCCCGTCTATGCATCGGTAAATTACATCCATTACCTGAAGATGTTCGACTATATGCCATATTTCGGCTACCAGGTCGGGCTTGCTTACGGACACGAGGGATACAAGTTCAAAGAGAACAAGGAAACCGGCACCATCTATAATATCGAAGGTGCCACACAGGCCGTGATAGACGTCGTTGAAGTGCCCTTCCTGGCCCACTTCCATTTCGACGCCCTCCACTTCAAGATAATGGCCAATGCCGGCCTCTACGGCGGCTACAGGCGTACTATACGTCGCGAAGGACCCAGTGTAACAGAAGGGTTGGAAAGAGCGTTCAAGTCGACTGACCGTCAGCCGGAATACGGCCTTCAGGGAGGTGTCGGCCTGGGCTTTATCTTCAGCCCTGTGGAATTCCATATCAATGCTTTGGTCAGGTATTCCTGGTCCAGCATCTATACGCCGGATTCTTCGCCAAGCAGATACAATCAGTATTATTATCGTTTTGCCTATCCGCTCGACCTTAACATCACGGCCGGCTTCTACTTCCAGCTGACAAAGCGGACCGGGCGCACTTCGCGGGACCTGAAACGTCAGGCCAGGGAGATTGTAATCAAAGGATGGGAATTGGAAAATGGAGACTCTGAAAGTCAGGATAGGTAAGGATCTCATTATAGGAGATCCTTCACACATCGTTGTACAGACGATGTGCAATACTCATACGGATGACGTAGATGCCACAGTCGCCCAGTGCGTCCGTATGGTGGAAGCAGGAGCTGAATTGATACGCATTACCGTTCCGGGAATGAAAGACGTGCCCTGCATAAAAGAAATCAAGGAACGCCTGCGTGCGAGAGGCATTCAGACTCCCCTTGTGGCGGACATTCATTTTTCTTCCGAAACTGCTCTTGCTGTGGCCAGGGTTGTAGAAAAGGTACGCATCAATCCAGGTAATTTCCACCCTGACCACGAAGTGGCCAGGGCCCGTTTCGCAGAATTGATCAGGGTCTGCAAGGAATTCGGTACGGCTATACGCGTGGGCATAAATCACGGCTCGCTGGGACGCTACATTACCGACAAGTACGGCAACACTCCCCTTGCGATGGCTAAAGCTGCTATGGAATGGCTGCAGATGTGCATCGACAATGATTTCTACCAGGTAGTCGTATCGCTAAAGTCGAGCAACACCATCGTAATGGTAGAGGCATACCGCATCCTGCATTCATTTATGGAAGAAAGCGGAGTGCTCTTTCCTATGCATCTCGGTGTCACCGAAGCCGGCAATGGAGACAGTGGCAGAATCAAGTCCTGCGTAGGCATCGCAGCGCTGCTAAGAATGGGCATAGGCAATACTGTCCGTGTCTCGCTTACGGAAGATCCCGTAAATGAAATTCCCGTCGCCCGCTATCTTGCGGAGCGTTATTCCGGCAAGCCCGTTTCTATGCCTCCTTCCAGAGAAAGGACAATACTGGATGCCGCCTGTACCTTCGGACCGTCCCTGCTTCTGCACGAAAGCGACGAGGCGGACATTCATACAGGACTAGGAGAAGAATTCGACGCTTATCTGTGCGACGAGATAATGCAGGCATCCCGCAGGCGTTTCTACAAGCCGGAATACATTGCCTGCCCCGGTTGTGGCCGCACAATGTATAATCTGCAGGAGGCCTTCGAAACCGTCAAGGCGAGGACTTCGCACCTTAAAGGGATGGTTATCGCTGTAATGGGCTGCATCGTGAACGGCCCTGGCGAGATGGCCGATGCCGACTGGGGCTATGTCGGAGAAGGGAACGGCAAGGTGAGCATATACAAAAAGAATGTGCCTGTTCTGAGGCACATTCCCGAAGCTGAAGCTCCCGACAAGCTGCTGGAGCTTATTGAAGCTGAGCAATAACGGTCTCGCAGGCAGTTGTCAGGTCCCCGATTCTGACTTTCACTTCCGCATCGGCCGGGAGGAATATGTCCAGCCGTGACCCGAATTTGATGATGCCGCACTGCTCCCCTGCCTTGACTTTCATTCCGGGTTTGGCGTAGTTCACGATTCTGCGGGCAAAAGTGCCTGCATGCTGCTTGAACAGAACTTCGGAGCCGGATTTGGTGCGTATGCATACGGATGTGTGCTCGTTCTCTTCGGATGCCTTGGGCTTGAAGGCCAGAAGATGCTTGCCAGGATGGTATTTGTAGTAGGTGACTTCTCCTGTGACAGGCCAGAAATTGGCGTGGACGTCGAAGAAATTCATATATACGCATACCCTCTTGCAATTACGTTTCAGGTATTCCCCTTCAAAGTACTCGTCGATGATGACAACCTTGCCGTCCGCGGCAGAGCTGACAAGCGTGTCACTCCCGACGGGAGTACGGTCCGGAACACGGAAAAAGAAAAGCTGCCAAATACAGAAAACCCAGCCGAAAACGATGACAGGCCATTTGATCCAGGCAACAGGAATGAATCTCCATGTCAGATATATAAGAATGGCTGCAACAATGAACACTACCGCCAGCGTTCCGTATGAGTCGTGATCTATTCTGGGCATGATTAAAGCAAATTGAAAATAATGAGATAAAGGGTGCCGGCAGGAATTGCGACCATGGAACTGTCGAAACGGTCGAGCAGTCCGCCGTGGCCGGGAATCAGATTCCCCGAATCTTTGACCCCGCATTTACGTTTGAGCTTGGATTCAAGAAGGTCGCCGCATACGCCTGCGCAATGAACTATGACTGCAAGAACAATACAATGTACAAGCGGGATTGAAAGCAGGCCTGTATAATGCAGAATGAGCGATGTGGCGATGGTAAATGCCAGCCCGCCCCAAAAGCCTGCCCAGGATTTATGCGGGGAAATCTTCGGCGCCAGTTTACGGCTGCCTGCTTTCTGTCCAAGGAGACTGCCTATGCAGAAGGCCCCCACGTCCGAACTCCATATCATAATGAAGAAAGACAGAAGGAGGATGCCGGAGAACTCGCCGTGGATGAAGCCCAGCACAAGCAGTACCAGACCGTAACAGATAATTAACAGAGGCCACAGGAGCCTGTCAGACTTGTCTTTGGAAATTTTGAAGACTTCCACTATCATACCTGCGGTTATAAATGCGACAAGCGCTGCGAACAGATACTTGTTCAGCAGCAGGCCTGCCAGCATTATCAAAACGAAGCAGATTCCGGATATGGTCCTTACCAGTACTTTATTCATCATTCTTTGGTTTTTACCTTAGGCCCGAGTATCTGCTCAAGGTCTTCTGCAAATATAACTTCTTTTTCCAGAAGGAGTTTTGCGACCTGCTCGAAAGCGTCGCGATTGTCGGACAGTATCTTGAGGGTGCGCCTGTGCACCTCTTCGACAAGGGATTTGACTTCGCTGTCCATGAGTTCGGCGGTTTTTTCCGAATAGGGCTTGGTCATCTCGTAGCCGCGGGCACCGGTGGAATCGTAGAATGAAAGCTGTCCGACTTTGTCGCTCATTCCGTAATACTGCACCATGCTGTAGGCGATTGCAGTCATCCTTTCAAGGTCGTTAAGCGCTCCCGAAGCAGGTTCGCCGTTGATGATCTCCTCCGCGACACGGCCGCCCATCAGAGTGCACATCTCGTCCATCATCCAGGATTTGGGAAGGATCTTCCTTTCGCTAGGCAGGCTCCATGTAAGGCCGAGTGCCTGTCCTCTTGGGATAAGACTGACCTTGAAGACGGGATCCGCATAAGGAAGCAGCCAGCCAACTACGGCATGCCCTGCTTCGTGATAAGCGGTCGTGCGCTTCTCGGCGGGAGTCATAATGGTAGAATCCTTGCGTTCGAGACCACCCACTATCCTGTCGACAGCATCGAGGAAATCCTGTTTGTCAATCGCTTTCTTGTTCTTGCGGGCGGCGGTGAGTGCAGCCTCGTTGCAGACATTGGCAATATCCGCACCCGAGAAACCGGGAGTATGCTTGGCCATGAATTCCACATCGAAATCGTCCGCAACCTTAAGCCCGCGGAGATGTACGTTGAAAATCTCCTGGCGCTCTTTGAGTTCAGGAAGTTCGACGTGTATCTGTCGGTCAAAACGACCTGCGCGCATAAGGGCCTTGTCGAGGATGTCGGCGCGGTTTGTGGCAGCAAGTACGATAACTCCGCTGTTTGTGCCGAATCCATCCATTTCGGTAAGGAGCTGATTCAGAGTGTTCTCGCGTTCGTCGTTGGAAGACCAGCCTACGTTCTTGCCTCTGGCGCGTCCTACAGCATCGATTTCGTCTATGAATACGATGCAGGGGGCCTTCTCCTTTGCCTGGGCGAACAGGTCGCGTACACGGCTTGCACCCACGCCAACGAACATTTCTACGAAGTCAGAGCCGCTGATCGAAAAGAACGGAACGTTGGCTTCGCCGGCAACAGCCTTGGCGAGCAGAGTTTTTCCTGTACCGGGAGGACCTACAAGGAGGGCTCCCTTGGGGATTTTTCCGCCAAGCGCGGTATACTTCTGGGGGTTCTTAAGGAAATCGACGATTTCCATCACTTCGTCCTTGGCACCGTAAAGGCCTGCGACATCCTTGAACGTGACATTGACGGAATCTTTGTCGGCAAGCTTGCCGGTTGAACGGCCTACGTTGAAGATGCCGCCTCCGGGGCCTCCCTGACCTTTGCCTCCGCCCATGGCATTGCCCATACCGCGGAACATCCATATCCACATCACTATCAGCAGGATGGGCCATATCAGCCAGTCAATCAGGTTCCTCCACATCTTGGAATCGTTCACCATGATGATCTTCACCGGAGTTGCATCCGGATGTGAAATCATAAGCTCGGAATTCAGGTTTTCGAACTCGCTCTCTGCATCGAACTTATCGGAAACCAGAAAGGTGAAATGAGGAGATTTGGAGGGAAGCTGCTTACCGGGAAACAACTCGGCGTAATTGCCGAGAGCTTCGGGCTTTATGGTGATGGAGCCTTCGTAGTCATTGCGTACGAAGTGAATCTCTTTGACGTCTCCCTGGAGAATCATCTGTTTGACACCTGCCCATTCCACCTTCTGCGGAGCAACACCCTGATTTTGGTAAATCAGGTAGACGATCCCCAGAACAAGAACAATATAGAGCCACGAAATGTTGAGACTGATGACTTTCTTCTTATTCTGCTTTTTAGCCATTTGCGATAAAATTGTAACTTTGCACTATAAGAATACAAATATAGTGACAAAAATGGAACAATCATACGATAATGCTTCCGTAGAGTGGCTGGACGTGATAGATTCAACGAATTTCGAACTGCGGCGCAGAATGGATTCTCTTGACAATTTGTCAGTAATTGCAGCCAGATTTCAGACCGCAGGTCGCGGTCAGGGCAGCCATATCTGGTTGTCGCCGGAGGATGAGAATCTTACCTTCAGCGTACTGTTGCGTTTCGGCGGCACCGGCATCTCCCGGCTTCCTGCTTGCGAAGCAGTGAGAATCACTCAGATGGCGACACTCTCCGTCCGCTCCTTTCTCGTCACGGAGGGCGTTGAATCCCGCATCAAGTGGCCGAACGACATTTGGGTCGGGGAAAAGAAGATCTGCGGGATGTTGATAGAAAACATACTTGACGGCAACAGTGTTGCTTCCAGCATATTGGGAATTGGTATCAACCTTAACCAACAGACCTTCGACCCTTCACTCCCCAACCCTGTTTCCCTGTCTCAGCTTACCGGCAGGCATTATCCGCTGAAAAAGACGCTCTTGCGCATATATGAAGAGATTTGCCGCCGGGCGGCCCAATTGGACACAACCGACGGCAGATACGAGTTGGAAAAAGAATTCGAAGAGCACCTGTTTCACCTCGAAAAGAGGAAGCAGGATGCCCTGAGTGAAGCTATTGCGGATTTCGAAGAAGGGCGACGGCCTGCGAAGGATCCTCGGCCTTGAAAACCGAGCTGCCAGCCACGAATATGCTTGCGCCGGCATCTTTGAGGGCGGCGGCATTTTGAGCATTGACACCTCCGTCCACTTCTATGGGAGAATCGAATCCCCTCCTGGTGATCTCTTCTTTGAGAGCCTTGATGCGCTGAAGGCTTTCAGGAATGAATTTCTGTCCGCCGAATCCAGCGAATACCGACATTATGAGGAAGTAATCCGCCTGGCCGATATAAGGATACAGCCTCTCTACCGGGATGTCGGGATTGATTACCAGACCGGCCTTCATTCCATTCGCCTTTATCTCGTCAATGATCTTCCCGGCATCGTCCCCAACGGCCTCCAGGTGGAAACTCGTCATTGCTACTCCGAGTTCTGCGCAGCGTTTAACCCACCTCTCCGGATGCACGACCATCAGATGGGCATCCATTGGAATGGTGGCGATTTTCGATACGGCTTCTATCACAGGGAAACCGAAGGAGATATTGGGTACGAAGGATCCATCCATTACATCGAGGTGTATCAGGTCGGCACAGCCGTTGAGCATACGTATGTCGCGGCCCAGTTCTGCGAAATCGGCAGAAAGGATGGATGGTGCTATTTGAAGTTGCATACTATGTCGTCGAGCAGTTTAACGAATCTGTCAAGGGATGCGAGTTCAAGCTTCTCGCCGGGAGCGTGTACTCCCCTGAGGGTTGGACCGAATGAAATCATGTCCAGGTCGGGGAACTTCTCCAGGAACAGTCCGCATTCGAGACCTGCGTGTATGGCAAGAACCAGAGGTGACTGGTTGAAGAGCTTGCGATATGATTTTACGCTTAGCTGAAGGATGTGCGATTTGAGGTTTGGATTCCACCCGGGATACTTGCTGTAGCATTCCACCCTGGCCCCTGCTTCCTTGAATACCCTTGCAACCTTTTCAACAAGGGCATCCAGCTCTGCTTCCACACTGCTCCGCTGGCTTGTTGCAACCTTTATGACGCCTTTCTCAGGCATACTTACAGCTGCCAGGTTGGTGGAAGTCTGCACAAGCCCTTCGATATCAGGGCTCATCTTCTCCACCCCGTGGGGGCATTCTGCAAGGGCAGAGATAAGGGCTATGGCAGTCTTGCCATCCACTGCATCCTCTTTGGATTCAATCTCACTCACGCTGAATGCAAGTCCGGGTTCTGTCTCGCAATACTCGGCTTTCATCTTGTTGCCATATGCCCCGAAGCGGCCGGCAATGCCTACGCTGTCGGCGCTTGCGATAACAGCCCTGCACTCGCGTGCGATGGCGTTGGACTTCCCTCCTCCCGCAATGCTGATGAGTTGGAAATCAGATGAGATTTCGCCTGCGAGGAAGTCGGCGAGCAGCTTCACGGTGTTGGCGCGGTGCTTGTTGATATCGTCTCCGCTGTGACCGCCGATTCCGCCTTCGATCGAAAGCTGTAGGACCTTGTTCCCCTTCCTTATACCCTCTTTGCCATAGTGGAACCAAGCATCGGTATGCTCACCTCCGGCGCAGCCGATGAACAGCTGACCTTCGTCCTCGGAATCGAGGTTGATGAGGGTCTTGCCGGTAAAGAAACCTTCCTGCAGTGCATTGGCACCGTCCATTCCTGTTTCTTCCGAGATGGTGAACAGGCTTTCGATACGTCCGCAGGGCCGGTCGCTCTCCATAAGTGCAAGGCAGGCTGCGATGCCTATGCCATCGTCGGCGCCCAAAGTCGTATTCTTCGCAATCATCCAGCCATCTTCTATCTCATAGGGAATCGGATCTTTCGCGAAATCGAAAGCAAAGTCTGCGTTCTTTTCACAGACCATATCCTGATGGGCCTGAAGGACGATGGCAGGCACGTCTTCCTTGCCGGCTGCAGCGGGTTTTATTATGAGTACATTGCCGATTTCGTCAGTCTTGCACTCCAGCGAATGAGCTTTTGCCCAATTACAAAGAAAGGCCGTTATCGGGCCCTCTTTTCCGGATTCACGTGGAATACGGGTAATCTGCTTGAAAATCTCAAGAACGGATTCAGAAGTCATATTATAATAAATAGTGGTTTCAATTATCTTGAAGGAGCAAGAGTATGCTCGAGGTCGCTCACATACTTCTTGAAGAACTTGTCTGTCTGCATAAGGTCACTCACGGTTGCGCATGCATGAAGGACGGTCGCGTGGTCTTTACCGCCGGTCTCGGCACCTATTGTGGAGAGCGAGCAGTTCGTGACAAGATTCCTGCTGAGGTACATCGAAATCTGCCTTGCCTGCACTATCTGGCGCTTGCGGGACTTGGAAAGGAGGGCATCCCTTGTAATATTGAAATAGTCGCAGACAGCCTTCTGCACCTTGTCGATGGTGATGTTGTAGACCTCTGAGCCTATTATCTTCCGGGTAACCCTGGATGCAAGCTCTATGGAATTCTCTTCCTTCGACAGTGCGGAATAAGCCGCCACCGAGATCAGCGCTCCTTCCAGTTCGCGGAAGTTGGTCTGGATGTTTGCTGCGAGATACTCGAGCACGTCGTCGCCGATGTTCATGCCCTCGCGGAATGCCCTGGCCTTGAGCATAGCGAGCCTGGTTTCGTAGTCGGGATGCGACAACTCCACGGACAACCCCCATTTGAACCTGGACAGAAGCCTGTCCTCGAAGTTCTGGAGCTCGGCCGGGGAACGGTCCGAAGTAAGAATCAACTGCTTGGAATTCTGGTGCAGATGATTGAAGATATTGAAGAAAGCCGTCTGGTTGCCCTGCCCTACGAGATCCTGTATGTCATCGATGATGAGCACATCGATCTTCATGTAATAGGCAAGGAAATCTGTCAGTTTGTTGCGGACATAGACGGCATCCATATATTGGGTCTTGAACTCGTTGCCCGTCACATAAAGGACTACGAGATCGGGATACTTTTCTTTTATGGCCAGACCGATGGCATTAGCGACGTGAGTCTTGCCTAGCCCCGGCCCTCCGAAGATGAACAGAGGGTTGAATGGAGTCTTGCCCGGATTGCGGGCTATGTCGGAGCCGGCAGAGATGGCCAGTTTGTTGCAATCGCCCGAAATGAGGTTCTGGAAATTATATACAGGCAGCAACCTTGGATCTATCTGGATTTTCTGGAGCCCTGGATAGACGAAGGGGCCGGGATTACCGGAGGGCTGATAGCTGCTGATATTGACCGCTCTGTTGATGGGTGGATTGCCCGGGCCTTCGGGAAGGCGCATTGCCTGCTGGTTGGTTACGGGATGTATCAGATAGTTGAGTCTCGCGTCAGCACCGATTACCCTCTTGAGGGTTTTCTTGATGACGTCGAGATAAGACTCTTCGAGGTATTCGCGGAAGAAATCGGAAGGGACTTCAACCGTCAATGTGGAATCTACGAGGGAAACCGGCCTGATTTTTTTGAACCAGGTCTCGAAATGCTGGGGCTCGACTATCTGCGAAATGATCTGCAGACAGTTGTTCCAACGGTCTATATGGTTTCCTATATTTTGCATAGAGTTTACTGTGCAAAAATGGTTAAAAAAAAACTACAAAATAATTTTTTAACTATTGGAAAATAAAATTAAAAATCTTATATAAAGAAAAATCGCCACAAAATTTCAACTTATATAATTACCTGCTAAACAATAATTTAGCATAAGGCAAAAATAAAAAGAACACCTTGAATTGGCATCCTAATTTTTAATCTTTAAAAATTGTATTCCTGCTTATTTGAAGCGCGTTACGCCATCGGAAGTCAATTTAACCATAAAGGAACCGGGGTACTTGTTTTTTATTTCCTGGTTAGCCCTTCTGGCTTCGTCTTCCGACTCGGATACTCCTATTATATATTTATTGAGTGAACCGATGTTGATAACAACAGGAACATATCCCATAAACATCGGATCCGAGGTGTCGATTGCCCGGCTGCTGGCGAAAATCTGTGTCCCGTAGCGTACAGCACTTGTGGCTGGTGCCGGAGTCACTTCTGCATCTTCCCTATGGATGTCGAGACTGCTGTCGTAAATTCCTTTATACTCTTTGAATGCCTGAAACAGACGTTCTGCAATGTCCTCTCGTTTGCTTTCCTGTTTCAAGTTTGAAAGGTCATTCTGGTTGGATATGAAGCCGAGCTCCACCAGCACGGCAGGCATTGCGGTTTTCCATAATACATAGAATGGATTCTGCCAGATGCCGCGGTCCGCCTTGATAGGCCCGCCCTTCAGTTTCTCTGAGATTACCGACGCCACAAGCAGGCTCTGTTCGAGGTGCGCATTCTGCATTAAGGTCATAAAGATGTAGGACTGTTCGTCGGAAGGATCGAAACCCTGGTATTTCGTGGAATAGTCGTCTTCCAGAAGGATAACCGAGTTCTCGCGCTTTACTACATCCATGTTATATGCGAACAGATCCCTGTTCTTGTTGGATGACTGGCCCAGGATATGCACCGAGTAGCCGTTGGGAGATGTGCTGACGCTTGAATTGATGTGGACGGATATGAAAAGCTGTCCGCCTGCCTTGTTTGCGATCCCGGCCCTGTCCCTTAGTTCGACAAATTTGTCGGTAGTGCGGGTCATAACGACCTTGACATCCGGGAACTCGTTCCGTATCTTTTCTGCGAGAGAGGATGCAATCGAGAGGGTGAAGGTTTTT
>CAMNAD010000010.1 GCA_946530505.1 uncultured Bacteroidales bacterium | reverse complement strand
GCTTTCGGGGCATTTGTGGATATAGGTCTCCACGATAACGGTCTGTTGCACGTGTCGCAGCTCGGCCCCCGTGGCACCGACCCTTCCAGGGTGCTCAAACTACATCAGCAGATAAAGGTAAGGGTAATCGGAGTCGATCTTGAACGCCGTAGGATTTCCTTGGCTTTGTCAAAATAAAAATTTATATTTGTGAGTACTTAATAATCTTTGAATATGGCATCTATCAGCGACATCATCGCCCAGCAGGTCAAGTCTGCTGCCGGCGGAATCGAAATTCCCTCGAATATCAAGAATCAGGTCCTGGGCGGTCTGTCCGACTCTATCCTCGGAAGCCTTACCCAGACTGCAACGAAAGCAGGTGGCGTCGACATCGTCAAGAACCTTCTTACCGGCAAGGCTGATGTCGCGTCAAGCCCCGTTACCGCCCTTGCAGGCAATCTCTTCAACAAGAATGTTCTCGGCAAGCTGTCACTCGGCAGCGCCCTTGGCTCTTCCCTCACAGGGCTGATTCCCGGGGTTCTCGGAAAGCTTTCAGGCTTCCTCAAGGATCAGGACGGCGACGGCGATGTAGACATCAACGACATAATCGTTTCCCTTACTGGCAAGAAGTCCGGCGCTTCTTCGCTGCTCGGTGCTGCGACAAGTATACTCGGAGGTTTCCTCAAAAAGAAATGATGAAGAAGAAACTAGTCATTATCCCCACATACAACGAGATCGAGAATGTCCGGAACATTATCCGTGCCGTTCTCGGTCTTGAAGGTTCTTATGATGTCCTTATAATAGACGACGGTTCTCCGGACGGCACTGCCGCGGCAGTCAGGGAGTTGATCCCGGAATCGGACGGAAGGCTATTCCTCGTTGAACGGAGCGGCAAGCTCGGTCTGGGAACAGCGTATATTGCCGGTTTCCGCTGGGCGTTGGAGAGGGATTACGACTATGTGTTCGAGATGGATGCCGACTTTTCCCACGATCCGGCAGACGTCCCCCGTCTGCTGGCGGCTTGCGAGGACGGCGCCGACATGTCCGTGGGCTCCCGCTATTGCAACGGTGTCAGCGTGGTAAACTGGCCGCTCGGCAGGATTCTGATGTCGTACTGCGCTTCTATTTTTGTGCGCAAAACCCTGCATGTCAAAATTTTCGACAGTACCGCCGGATTCGTGTGCTATAGCCGTAAGGTTCTCGAAACAATCGATTTCGACAAGGTCGAAATGAAAGGATACGGTTTCCAGATCGAGATGAAATACACAGCAGTTCGCCTGGGATTCAAACTGGCCGAGGTGCCTGTAATCTTTATCAACCGTCAGGAAGGGACGTCCAAAATGTCCAGCAGCATATTTGGTGAAGCCTTCTGGGGAGTAATCCGCTTGCGTTTCCGAAAAATAGTCGCAAATCTTTAATTTTATTTTGGCAGTTCGGATTTTTGCTTTATCTTTGCAGCCGCTTTCGGGAGTTTAGCTCAGTTGGTTTAGAGCATCTGCCTTACAAGCAGAGGGTCGGCGGTTCGACTCCGTCAACTCCCACAAAAAAAAAGTTCCGGTCTTTCGGCCGGAACTTTTTTGTATATGATCAGCTGCGTACCAAACTAGAATACCAATAGATAGAGGCCCGCTGCAAGTGCCCCTCCTACAATAGGGCCGAATACCGGGACCCATGAGTAAGACCATCCGCTGTCGCGTTTGCCGGCGATGGGGAGGATGGCGTGGGCGAAGCGCGGGCTGAGATCGCGGGCAGGATTCATTGCATATCCTGTCGTCCCGCCTAAAGACATACCTATTGACATAATGACGCAGGTGACAGGCCAGGAACCGAGGGCGCCGGTCGAGGCTGCTGTTCCTGCAAATGCGAATGCGTTGCCTTGTGTGCCGAGCGCGAGGATAATGAAAACGAGGAGCCAAGTGGCTACGACTTCGCACCAGAAATTGCGTGCCTTGTTTTCGATTGCAGGCATTGTGCAGAAAGTGCCGAGGATTGTATCGGGCTGGTCGGCTGTCGCCTTGTAATGATCTTTGTAGAAGGACCAGACGAGACATGCTCCAGCAAAGCCGCCCAGCATCTGTGCGACGATGTAACCGGCCACGCTGGCCCATGGGAATGTCCCTGCAATCGCAAGGCCCAGGGTCACTGCGGGGTTTAGGTGAGCTCCGGAAACAGGTCCGGCTATAAGTACGCCTAGCATAACTGCAAGGCCCCAGCCGAGAGCGATAACCACCCATCCGCCTCCCTGGGCCTTCGATTTGTTGAGGGATGTGGCGGCACAGACTCCGTCACCGAGAAGCACCAGAACAAGGGTGCCTATGAACTCAAATACATACTGAATCATATTCCTATTTGTTTATTGTTCTTGAAATCGCATCTGCCCACCCGGCTTTGAGTCCGGTGACATCTTTTCCGGAAGGGGCAAACGACTTGTCCACCTGCCATTGACTTCGGATTTCGTCGGTGGATGTCCAGAAACCCACGGCAAGGCCGGCCAGATAGGCGGCTCCCATTCCTGTGGTTTCCGTTATTCTTGGACGGACTACCGATGCGCCTAGGACATCTGCCTGGAACTGCATCAGGAGATTGTTGCGCGAAGCTCCGCCGTCAACCTTGAGCTCTGCAAGTCTCACTCCCGCATCTTTTTCCATGGCGGAAACGATGTCCATTGTCTGGAATGCTATGCCTTCAAGAGCGGCCCGTGCAATATGTGCTGCAGTTGCACCGCGGGTAAGGCCGCAGATCGTGCCGCGGGCATCCTGATCCCAATACGGGGCTCCCATTCCTGTAAGGGCGGGGACGAAATATACTCCACCGTTGTCCGGAACAGATGCTGCCAGGGCTTCGATTTCCGAGGAACTGCGGATGATGCCAAGACCGTCGCGCAGCCACTGGACGACAGATCCTCCTACGAAGATGGATCCTTCGAGGGCGTAGTTTACAGTATCCCCGATTTTCCAGGCGATGGTGGTAAGCAGTTTGTTCTTTGAGAGAATGGGCTTCGTGCCAGTGTTCATCAGCAGGAAACAACCTGTGCCATAGGTGTTCTTGACAGAGCCCGGGGCGGTGCACATCTGCCCGAACAGGGCTGCCTGCTGGTCGCCTGCTATGCCGGCGATGGGAACTTCGTGTGCGAAGATGGTTGTTTTAGTATGGCCGTAAATCTCGGACGATGATCTGACTTCCGGCAGCATTGATGCCGGAATTCCCAGAAGCTCCAGCATCTCTGCATCCCACTGGAGTGCATTGATGTTGAAGAGCATTGTGCGCGAAGCGTTGGTAACATCCGTAATATGCACTTCACCTTTGGTAAGCTGCCATACCAGCCAACTGTCCACGGTTCCAAAGCGCAGTTTCCCTGCTTCGGCACGTTCGCGTGCTCCAGGCACATTGTCCAGTATCCATTTGATCTTGGTTCCGGAAAAATAGGCATCGATAATCAGACCTGTTTTTTCGCGTATTTTTTCGGTGAGGCCCTGTGCCTTTAGTGAGTCGCAGAACGCAGCGGTGCGACGGTCCTGCCAGACAATCGCATTGTAGACAGGCTTGCCTGTCTCGGCATCCCATACTATCGTTGTCTCGCGCTGGTTTGTAATGCCGATGCCGGCGATGTCCTTGCCATTTATTCCTATTTTGGAGATGGCTTCTGCGATGACTGCCGCCTCGGACGACCATATTTCCATAGGGTCGTGCTCGACCCAGCCTGGTTTCGGGAAATGCTGGGTGAATTCCATCTGGGCGACGGAGCAGACATTGCCTTCGTGGTCGAATACCAGTGCGCGTGAAGAACTTGTGCCCTGGTCGAGAGCTAGAATGTATTTGGTCATTTCAGTGTTTAATTATTAACTTTGCATAAAGGTACGAATTTTTATGCAAAGAGTAAGTATTTTCCGTCCAGCGAATTTCGGAACAGCCGAAATCAGGCGCATCGCAGAAGCGGCAGCCGGTGATTATACAATAATATACACCCGCCCGACAGAACTCCGTTGGGTGAATCTCGGTTTGGAAAGAATGATTCAGATCGCCGATGATACGGCTGCCTCGATGGTCTACTCCGATCATTTTAACGGGGACGATCCTGCTCCGGTAATAGATTATCAGCCCGGTTCGCTGAGGGATGACTTCGATTTTGGCGGAGTGCAGATGTACAGGAGCTCCGCACTTAAAGAAGCGGTAGCCGGAATGGATGTCGATTACGAATACGCCGGGCTGTACGACCTGCGTCTGCGTGTATCCAGACTTGGCTCCATCGTGCATGTCAGTGAGTTCCTTTATTATGAGTTGGACACTGACAGGCGCGATTCCGGTGAGAAGATTTTCGACTATGTGGATCCGCGCAACAGGGGAGTTCAAATCGAGATGGAGAAAGCTTGCACCGAGCATCTGAAGGCGATAGGTGGATATCTGAAGCCGGTTTTCAAAGATGTGAATCTGACGGAAGGAGATTTTGAATATGAGGCTTCGGTTGTCATCCCCTGCAAGAACAGGGTGCGTACCATCGGCGACGCCATACGCAGCGCACTATCCCAGAAAACGGACTTCCCTTATAATGTTATAGTCGTAGACGATAATTCTACTGACGGCACCGTGGATATCATAAAGGGTTTTCTTGCTGACAAGCGGCTGATATACATTGCGCAGGACAGCACTTACCACGCAATTGGGGGAAACTGGAACGCCGCTCTGCACCACCCGTCCTGCGGACGCTTCGCCCTTCAACTGGACTCGGATGATTTATACAGCGACGAAAATACCGTGCAGAAGTTCGTGGATGCCTTCCGGGAGCAGGACTGTGCAATGGTTGTGGGTACATATAGGATAACCGATTTCAATTTGAACACCATCCCTCCGGGAGTGATAGACCATAAGGAATGGACCTTGGAGAACGGTCGTAATAATGCATTGCGTGTGAACGGACTTGGCGCTCCGCGCGGATTCTGGACTCCGCTGCTTCGCAAGTTGAATTTCCCTACCACCAAATATGGCGAGGACTATGCCGTAGGACTTAGAATCAGCCGGGAATACCGGATCGGACGTATCTACGACGTGATGTACAACTGCCGCCGCTGGGACGACAATTCGGACCATGGCCTGTCGGTAGAGAAGATGAATTCCAACAATTTGTATAAAGACCGTCTCCGTACCTGGGAACTGATGGCCCGTATTGCTCAAAACGGAAATTAGTTTTATATTTGCAAACTTTTTCTACCGGGGATGTTTTGGTTTTGACAGCACTGATCTTGGTAGGTAAGCACGCCGGGCTTTCGGAGGCTGGCCCGTTAATCTCAACCGACAAAAAATTAGCTGGCAACAGCAACTATGCACTCGCTGCCTAATCTGCCAAGCGGATTAGCTTAATCGGGACGCCAAGGCTGCGTCGCCGACGAGTATCCCTCCGGCTTTAGGGCTTCTATGTACGGGTAAAGGGGTATCATCCAAGAAGTCTGCACGCGGGGATTCCCTTAAACTGCGCCAAGATTCAGGGGATAAGTTCCGCTTCGCCTGTCCTTCGGCAGGGCGGTGCCGACAATCAAAGGAGGAATAAGCGTGTAGAAAGCCCATTGGGACTTTGTTTGGACGGCGGTTCGAGTCCGCCCATCTCCACGATGGTTGCAAGTATTAGTTTTTTTTTATATATTTGCACCCGCTTTTGGAAGGATGCTCGAGTGGCTGAAGAGGCGCGTCTGGAAAGCGCGTGTACCCCCAAAGGGTATCCAGGGTTCGAATCCCTGTCCTTCCGCACAAAAACAAACAAGCCGCCCGCGGGCGGCTTGTTTGTTTTAGAATCATTTAGACTATTCAGCTTTATACTCGTAAATCAGAGTTTCAGTTGAATTCTTTCCGAGGGCATCCTTGATGGTAAGGGTAAACAGATGCTGCCCGGTTGCAGAGTCCGTCGTGACCTCATCTATAACCATATCGGATATGAACTTGCTGAGGTCTACCGTCACCTTGGTCTGAGCTTTGAGCTTGGTTCCGGTGTTGACATTGTATGTGGCGAGCTTTTCTGCAGCGGTGGTGTTTGCAATAAGGTCGAGGCTGACACCTGTATTGCCCTTAACTCCCTTGTAAAGAGGGCCTACGAGTTTTGCATTGAGACTCTTGGACAAACTGGATATGACAAGGACCGCTTCTTCAACTTTCCCGGGTACATCGGCGGTGAAACTGTAATTCTTCACAGTGATTTCGGGAGCTGAAGTGTAGTGGAAGACCAGGGTCTTCGAAACAGCCTGCCCTTCATTATCCGTTATATTGAGAGTAAAGGATATTCTGTCATTATTTTCGAGTGTCTGGTTCTTGACCATGGCGAAAACAAGACGGCTGAAATGCAATGTGACCGTTGTGGCGTCGGCAAGAGTGTTATTGCTGAAAAGCACGAACGCATTCTCGCCTTCTTTGCCGGTGACCCATTTTACTGCAGTCGCATCGTCGATGAGGTCTATTGTCGGATACGAAGTGGATGTGCCCTGATTGGCTTTGATGCCAATATGGTTGTTCAGGAATCCCTTGCCGAGGATTTCGGGAAAAACAGTGAACTTTACGGTGGCTGACTTGATGCCTTCCTTGGCGGTAACGACTACGTCGGCATTAAGGTCATCGACTATTTCGAATTCTCCGAAATTCTGGTTGGCTTCACATTCGATCACAGGCTTGCTGTCTTCTTTAGCCTTCTTTTCTTTCTTGCATGAAACTGCAAATACTGTAAGCAGAGCCATCACGGCCGCTGCGAAAGCAATTTTTTTCATATTCTAGATGTCGTAAGTTTTCTCTTTTTTGCGTGTGAGTTTCTCTTTCATGGCATCGACACAGTCGGTAATGGCCTGCTCGAAACTGTGGGAGTTACGCTCGATGATGAGGTCGTCTCCGGGGACATGCATCTGGATCTTGGCCTGCTTGTTGTCTGGCTCGGAAAGGAGCGAAAGGGTGACTTCGGCAGTGTCGGCAGCTCCCTGGAAGAACTTGTCCAGTTTGGAAACTTTTTTCTCGACGTATTCGATCAGCTTCTGGTCGGCGTCGAACTTGAGAGTCTTAATCTTGATCTCCATTTTTACCTCCGTTTTTATTTGCCCTTGGGTGGGCGTTGTCATAAACTTTTTTCAGCCGTTCTATGGTGTTGTGGGTGTAGACCTGCGTTGCTGCCAGCGAGGAGTGACCAAGCAATTCCTTGATGGAGTTCAGATCCGTGCCTTTGTCCAGCAGTTCGCTTGCGATGGTGTGCCTGAGCACGTGCGGCGACTTCCTGCCGGTGAAGCCTTCGGCATCTGCCAATTCCTCCTTCACTGCCCTGTCCACATAGACAGGATACAGTCTCAAGCCCTTCGAAGTCCGGAGCAGGGGAGTGTCGCTCCCGCTTCCGGCCTTCAGCATATATCCGGCTGCTTTCAAATATAGCAAAATTTCTGCATATAACGTGCCGACAAGTGGGATTTCGCGCATTTTGTCGCCTTTTCCCCGGACGGACAGGCTCTGCCTGCCGCGGTCAAGCGATGACACATTCAGGGAAATCAGCTCGCTGCGGCGTATCCCGGTGCCGAAGAGCATGGAAACTATCAGCCGGCGCAGCCGCCTCTCATACAGGTCCTTCGCTGTCTTGTCGGACGGTGGCAGGGACATCAGAAAATCCAGGGCCTCGCTGTCGGCATAATAAGAACTGGCCTCAAAATAATTCTTCATCGCGTCGGCCCTGTAAAACTCCGGCAGCCGTTTTTGCTCCTTCGGGCGTTTGACAAGACGTACGGGATTGGATGACAATTCACCTTTCTTGACGAGATATTTGCAGTAGCCGCTGAGCACGCTCAGATGGAGCCCGACTGTGCGCGCATTGTCTTTCTTACGGTCAAGAAGATAAACTTCGTAGTTGCGTATGCCTGTGGGGGTGAGCGGCTCCCCGTTATCCTGGAACTCGGTCAGGATCTCTTCATACAATTCCTTAGTGCGCTGGGAATATCTCCGCACACCGCCTATATAATCTATGTATTCTTTTATTTGCACGGGGTGAGTCCGAATTCTGGAGCGTGCTTGCGCATAAAGGCATCGGCCTCTTCGAAATTATTGCCAATCTCACCCTCCAGTATGGCCTCCTTTACGATTTCCTTGAGCTGCCCTATGGTATTGCAAGGCTCGATGCCGTAAACTTCCATTATGTAGTCTCCCGTGATAGGGTTCTTGAAGTTGCGCAAAGCATCTTTTTCTTCCACCTCCACAAGTTTTTCTTTCACAAGCTCGAAGTTAGAACGTATGCGCGCTACTTTTATTGGGTTCTTGGACGTAATATCGGCGTTGCATAGAGTCATCAGTTCGTCGATATCGTCTCCTGCGTCGAAGAGCAGCCTGCGTACGGCAGAATCAGTCACTTCATCGTCCACAAGGGCGATAGGACGCATATGCAGCCAAACCATCTTCTTTACGAATTTCAACTTGTCGTCCAAAGGCAGTTTCAGCGAAGAGAATATTCTTGGGACCATTTTCGATCCGACCACATCGTGCCCGTGGAAGGTCCAGCCTAGTTTCGGGTCGTAACGTTTGACCTGTGCTTTCCCGATGTCGTGAAGAAGAGCAGCCCAACGAAGCCAGAGATTGTCGGAGACAGAGGCTACGTTGTCTAGCACGGCAAGTGTGTGCGCAAAAATGTCCTTGTGCCCTCGCCCGTCAATTGTCTCGACTCCTTTTAAAGCGGAAAGCTGGGGAAGGACGTAGGGGAGAAGCCCGGCCTCGTCCATAAGATTGAAAGCCATTGAAGGACGGTCGCAGAGCAGCATCTTGTTGAGTTCTTCGGCTATCCTTTCTTTTGAGAGAATGTCCATCCTGGGAGCCATCCTCCTCATCGATTCCATCGATTCGGGAACTATTCTGAAGATATGGTCCGGAGTGCTCAGTTTTGTGGCGAAACGTACTGCACGCAGCATGCGGAGCGGATCGTCGGAGTATGTCGTGTCCGGATCAAGCGGAGTGCGGATGATGCCTGCAGCAAGATCTTTGATGCCGCCGAACGGATCTACGAGCGCGCCGAAATCCTCTTCCTGTAGAGAAAAAGCCATCGCGTTGATGGTGAAGTCCCTTCGCAACTGATCGTCTTCGAGCGTGCCGTTCTCTACGACAGGGTTGCGGGATTCGCGCCTGTATGATTCTTTGCGTGCCCCTACGAACTCGATTTCGTCGCCTTCGTAATGGAGCATGGCTGTGCCGAAGTTCTTGAAATATGATACGTATTTGCCGGTTCTTTCGCCGACTTCCCTGGCGAAATCGATTCCGCTGCCTTCTACCACTATGTCGATGTCGTTGCAGGGCCTGCCGAGAAAGCAGTCGCGCACAAACCCGCCGATAGCGAAAGCGCGCACTCCTCTGTCGCGGGCGACGCCGCTCACGATGCGGAAAATATCCTTCTGTACGTATTGTGCTGTTACTGTTGGCATTGCTGTGTCATTTCGGAATATGTGGGGATGTGGTCCAGCTGCGTGAAGGCCGTGCCGTTCCGCCTGTATGCATAGGTGCTTTCCCCGTTGGTAAGGAAGATGAAGCCTACCTGCTGAACGGAATGATAGCGCAGGGCCTGGTCGGCCACGGAGGCATCTATCTTGACATCAGGCCTTTTGCATTCAACCACAGCCAGCGGCCTCCCGCTCCTTGAATAAACAAGTATGTCCGCTCTCCACGGCTTCTGTCCTGATTTCATCTGTACTTCGCTGTTCATCAGCCACGCAGGTACTCCTGCCTGGTCTTTAAGCACACCGATGAACCACTGCCTCACCTTTTCCTCCGGTGTGGCAGCAACCCATTTGCGGCGCAGGGGATCAAAGTATTTGTCTTGTTCAGGCATTCAGGATTTTGGCTGTAAGTTCGATCAGCAGCTGGTCTGGTGCCAGGGCAGCACCGTCACCGCCCTTGCCCAGATAGTCAAATTCACAGAGCATGGAAATGACTTTCATTGCGGACGGTGCCGGGTAGTTGCGTATTGCAGAATCATATTCCCGGACGAAAAAGGGATTGACGCCCAGCACCGCAGCCCTTTCCTGCGGGCTCATACGCGGGTTCTGCTGGAGAGCTGCTTCGTATTTGAGTATGCGGTAGAAGTGTGTATACAGAGCGCTTACCGCCATCGGCATTGCGAATTTGGCTGCGGTGCCGATATGTGTGGCAATCTTGATTGCCTTCGCTGAATTTTTCAGTGAGAGTTCACGGGTGAGTTCGAAAATGCTGTATTGACGTGAAATACCCACGTTTCTCTCAACATCTTCGACACGCACCCTGGTATTGCCTTCCGGCAGGTTGCGAAGAAGCTTTTCGGTTTCCGCTGCGATAACGGAGAGATCTGTACCGGTAGATTCTCCCAGAAGGGCGGCTGCCTGCGGATCGATTTCCAGCCCCCGGCCGGAATAGTACGAACTGATCCATCCAGCTATTTCGTAGTCGCGGATTGCCGGTGAATCGACCACTATCCCGTTCTTCTGCACTGCTTTGTAAAGGCCCCTCCGTTTGTCGGCCGAAGCTTTGTGCATAAGAATGACCAGAACGGTCGAATCCAGCGGTTCAGAACAGTATACGGCAAGATCTTCAAGCCCTTTCATCTGCTGTGCTTCCTTGACTACAACCAACTGGCGTTCCGCCATCATCGGGAAACGTCTTGCTGTTGTTACAATCTGGGCTGCCGTGACGTCGGAACCGTAGCAGATGGTTTCGTTGAAGTCTTTTTCGAAGTCCTGCAGGCAATTGTCGATTATCGCCTGACACACAAGTTCCGGGTAGTAAGGCTCATCTCCCATAAGCAGATAAACCGGCGCGAAACGTCTTGAACGGATGTCGTCGATAATACTTTTGCACTGTTGCGCAATATTTACTGCAGCTTTGGCCATATCCGTACAAATTTACGTCCAAGCCGAGAGAAATGCAAATTTATTTGTAAATTCGCATATCAAACAAATAACTTGTAAAATGGCCATTATAGAATGCAGGGAAGTCTGCAAAAGTTTCGCAGAGAAGGTGGCGCTCGACCACGTCAGCCTGGAGATTCCGGAAGGTGGAATCTTCGGTCTGCTGGGTCCGAACGGGGCAGGTAAAACCACCTTGATCCGCATTATCAACCGTATCACGATTCCTAACGGCGGCGAGGTGCTGTTCCGTGGGGCGCCTATCACCCAGGCTGATGTTGAAAAAATCGGATATATGCCGGAAGAGCGCGGGCTCTACAGGAAGATGAAGGTCGGCGACCAGGCAATGTATCTCGCGCAACTCAAGGGTATGAGTGCTTCCGCCGCCCAAAATGCTCTCAAAGAGTGGTTCATACGTTTCGGCATTCAGGACTGGTGGGGCAAGAAGGTTGAAGAACTGTCAAAGGGTATGGCTCAAAAACTCCAGTTCATCACAACCGTGGTTCACAAGCCGTCGCTGATGATTCTCGATGAGCCGTTCAGTGGTTTCGACCCTGTAAACGCCGAACTTGTCCGCAAGGAGATTCTCCGTCTCAAGGACGAAGGAGCTACCATCATTCTGTCCACTCATAATATGGAGAGTGTGGAAGAACTCTGCGACAACATCGCCCTCATCAACAAGAGCAAACTTGTCATTACCGGCGGTGTCGACGAGATCCGCCGCGAATATGGAAACAACAACATCGAAATCGAGTATACCGATGCCGACGGGCGTCACTCGGAGGTCGTTTCCCGCGACAAGGCAGGGAACGATGTCCTCCAGAAATACATCGACAGGGGAGTGACGGTGAATTCCTACAAGGAACTGATGCCGAGAATGAACGATATTTTCATAAAACTGGTTACTGGCGGGGAGGCCTCAGAGAATGAATCTGCATAAAACAGGGATAGTCATTTCCCGTGAATACCTCAACAGGGTAAAGAAAAAGAGTTTTCTCATCACCACATTTGTGGTGCCTGTTCTCTTTGCTGCAATCTGCATACTTCCCTCATTGCTGATGCTGGGCGTCAAAGAGAAGAGCCAGAAGGTTGCTGTAATTGACAAGTCGGGAATAGTTATGCCTTACTTCGAAGACAGTGAGGCTGCAACATTTACCGACTGCACCGGAGAGGATCCCGATTCTCTCAAAAACGAACTGAAGGAACGCGGCTTCGACGTTCTGGTCCTGGTGTCTCCGCTCGATTCTGCAAAGAATGTGAATGTCCAGACATTCAGCAAGAAGCCGACAGGCGTGGACTTCAACGAAAGCTTACGCTCCAAGGCTGCCAAGGCGGTGGAACAGTACAGGATCGGCCTTTATGGGATCGAGGGCCTCGACCAGATAATGAAGGATGTCAAGGCTGATGTCCGCATTAACGAATTTACACTTGACGACAGCGGAAAAGCAACTGTATCCGAGTCCGGCATTTATATGATTATATCTATGGTTCTCGGGATGCTCATATATATGTTCATCGCTTTGTTCGGAGGGGCTGTAATGTCGTCGGTGATCGAAGAAAAAAGCTCCCGCGTAGTCGAGGTCCTTGTGTCCAGCGTGAAGGCTACCGAACTTATGTTCGGCAAGATAATCGGTATAGCCCTCGTGGCCCTTACGCAGTTCGTGCTCTGGATTGCTCTCACCCTGGTCCTCGTGCTGGGCGCAAGTGCAATCTTCGGCCTTGGAAATATGGTCTCGTCTCCGGAGATGATGGAAATGGCACAGACCGGTATGGCCGGCGTAGACATGTCTGCGGTGCAGAACAGCGAGATGTCCGTTGTGCTTACTACACTCTCCCACATCCCCTGGGGGACTTTGATTGTCTGCTTCCTTGTTTTCTTTGTACTCGGATACCTTCTTTATGCATCGATGTACGCTGCAATAGGATCTGCAGTCGAGAACGAAGCTGATTCACAGCAGCTTCAGCTGCCGGTGACAATCCCTCTCATGCTTGCATTCTTCATTGTTTTCTTTGCATTCAAGAATCCCGACAGCGGAGTGGTATTCTGGGGATCCATGATACCTTTCACTTCTCCTATCGTGATGCTTGCCCGCATCCCATATGGAGTTGCGTTCTGGGAGATTGCGCTCTCGATAGTACTCTTGTTCATCACTTTCGTCGTGATGGCCTGGGCTTCTGCCAAGATTTACAAGGCAGGCATATTGATGTTCGGAAAGAAATCCAGTTGGAAAGATCTTTGGAAATGGCTAAAACAAAAATAGTATTTGTACTTGTTGCGGCAGCTCTGCTCTGCTCGTGCTCCCATTCGTTCAAGTGGCAGAAATTCAGTATCGACGGCCACCGGACAGGAGTGACTGTCCCAACGGCCACCAATATAACAGCCGCTCTCGGAGAAGTGAAGGAAGGAGTCTATACTTCTCCTAACGGAAATGTGTTTGAAGGAGGTGCCACTCCGGAAGTGGCGAAATTGCTCATAGATGTACAGCCGGCGATGGCCCGGCTCAAGGAGGTAGTCGCCTATGCTCCGGAGGCAATGACAAAGGGCCGTCCCGAAAGTACTTTGGGCAATTTTATAGTGGACAGGCTTTATGCTGATGTAGCGAAACTTGCCGCACCCTCGGGACGCAAGGTGGACGTAGCTGTTACCAATCTGGGCGGAATACGGGTGGACATTGCGAAGGGAGATGTTTTATTGGATGATATCGTATCGATGCTCCCTTTTGCCAACTATCTCTGTTATGTCAAGATACCAGGTGCGGAACTGCGCGGCATCTTCGAATACATGGCCGGGAAAGGCGTGCAATGTGTTTCGGGTGCAAGGCTCGTGATCAAAGACAAGAAACTTGTGAGTGCCGAAGTGGCAGGCGAGCCTCTGGATGACACCCGTCAATATGGCGTCGCTACCATAGACTTCCTGCTCGATGGTGGAGACGGCTACAAAATCGCCCGCGGCGCTACGGATTATCTGATTACGGATGTCAAGATAGGCGATGCCATCCTTGCCGATATTCGTGAGATGACAGCCCAGGGCAAAGCGCTTGAGTACTTTGTCGACGGGAGGATATTGATTCAGGAGGACTAGTTTATGAAGAAGATATTTGCAATACTTGCCGTCTGCATTGCCGCCGCAGCGTGCCAGCCACGGCTCGTCATAATACATACCAACGATACCCACAGTCATTTCGACCCTGTACGCGGAGGCGCAAGTGACGGACTCGGCGGCATTATAGAGAGGGCGGCATTCATTGACAGCATCCGTGCAAAATACCCGGCGGAAAAGGTCCTGATGCTTCATGCGGGCGATTTCAATCAGGGGACGTCATATCATAGTGAACTTGGCGGAAGCCTTGAGCCCAAGATGATAAATGCTCTGGGCTACGACTGCATTACTCTTGGAAATCACGAACTGGACGAGGGAATAGAGAGCCTCGCCGACCGCCTGAGCAAAGTGAACTGCCCCGTCGTATGCGCTAACTGCGAGTTCCCGGACATCCTTCAACAGTATGTCACGCCGACGGCCGTAATCGAACGCGGAGGAATGCGCATAGGAATCATAGGAATGGAATCCGAGATCGACAAAATGGTCGCTGCTCCCATCGCGCAGCGTATCAAGCAGTTCGACAATGTAGAGACTATCAACAAGTGGACAACGTATCTGCGCAAGGAGGAGAAGTGCAGTTTTGTAATACTGCTCAGCCATCTTGGTTATGATGTGGACCAGGAGGTCGTGCCTCAGACCAAAGGGCTTGACCTCATTGTCGGTGGCCATACCCATACCTTCGTGGATGGTCTGATTTACGTGAAGGATGCAAGGGGAAAGAAAATCCCCATCATCACTGACGGATGCTGGGGACTTGAGATGGGCCTTATCAAAATAAGGTAGATTACATGGAAAGCACGATACCTATAGTGTGATACTTATCAATCAAACTGCTGCCCGGGATCAATGATTTCGGGCAGTATTTGTAGTATATGCCCAGACCGTCGAAATCGATGACTGCAAGATATGCATAGCGGAAATCCTCAATCTTGCCACCGTTTGTAATTTGCTTGAAATTGGAATCTGCCGCAGTATAAGCTGATTTCACTTTATTATAGCGGTCCAGATTGAATGTGCACTCCGCACCAAGGCTCAGGCTGGTTTCTCCAAAATGAAGGGATAGAGCGGCGGGGATGCTGACGCCGAAGGTGCAGATCCTTGAGTTGATATTATCGGGGGTGACAGCAGCAGTCGAGAAATCACCGCCGGAAATGACGAATTGTTCGCTCTTCGAGATAAATCTGTCCCATTTAAGATCGGCACCTGCCTTCAGCGATATCCAGCGGGCAGGATTGATGCTTAGTTCAAAAGCATTCAGGAACAGCTCATAAGAAGGACCGAATTTGCTTCTGAATGCATCTCCGTCAACCATATGCCTGCCGTATCCTATATGAGACAATGCTTTGAATTCGAAGACGTCGTTTTCGCTCTTTACAGACTTGTGTTTTTTTATTTCAACTGTCATATTTTCTATTTCCGACAGTCTTTTTTTTGCTGCTGTGCTTGTCGTGTCATTCTGGGCGGACATGCCGAAGGAAACGAGTCCGAGAACGAATATGCTGAATAAATACTTTTTCATTATTTGCTTGATTTAATTGTGTCGATTGTGATGTAGGGCATTCTGGCCATAGCCTTGAAACCGGGCGTGAGGCTGTTTTTGATATTTACGAGCGGATCGTCTTTTTTTGACTTGTCTCCATCCTTGAACTCCTTGAGCATGCTCTTTTTCTCGGGGTATACGGCGATTCTATAGTCCTTGAGGGCTGTCTTGTCCGCGATATACTTTATGGCTTCGAGCAGTGTACTCTTCTCGTCGCAGAGGCCGATGCGGAGGGCATCTTTTCCGGCCCATACCCGACCCTGGGCAATTTCATCGACCGCATCCTTGGTCATCGAACGTCCTTCAGAAACTACCGTGACGAAGCTGTCGTAAATGCCTTCGATCTCTTCCTGATACCAGGCTTCTTCTTCGGGAGTCAAAGGCTGCATGCCGGAGCCCATGGAACTGTGTTCATGAGTGCCTATGTTAACCATGTTGACGTGCAGATTCTTGCGTATCGCCTTGCCGAGGCTGGGAATCATTCCGAATACGCCTATGGAACCTGTAAGTGTGGTGTTGTCGGTGAATATCTTGCTGCAACCTGCTGAGATAAGATAACCTCCGGAAGCCGCGTATGCGCCGTAACTGGCGACTACGGGCTTGACCTTGCCTAGAAGCTCGATTTCGCGCCGTATCATATCGGCAGCGACTACTTCTCCACCGGGGGAGTTGACGCGGAAGACCACGGCCTTGACGGTGGAGTCGGCACGGACTTTCGCTATGGTGCGGGAAAGCGCCTCTCCTACTATGTCTCCGCCATCCCGGACGATCTCCCCGTTGGCATAAATGACTGCAACTTTCTTTTTCGAAGGGCCTTTCTTGAGGTCATCGATATATTCTTTGATGTCCAGTGTCTTGACTTCCGATGTTTCGGTAGTGCCGAAAAGATGGCAGAGATAATCTTCCATCTCGTCGCGATACTTCAGGCCGTCCACCAGGCCTTTGTCCACCCAGGACTTCGCAGTGCTCAAGGCGAGACCGTCCACCCAGGCGTTCAGGTCTTCTGCCTTGATCCCCCGGGATGCTGCGATGTCTTCTGCAATCGTGCTCCAGATGGATCCCAGCATTGTCTCATACTGTTCGCGGTTTTCAGGAGAGATGTCGTTTCGTATATACATTTCTCCGGCAGATTTGAACTTGCCGTGGCGGATAAGTTGCACTTCTACGCCGAGGGTGTCAAGCAGGTCCTTGATAAACGGTTGTGTGCTGCTCATGCCTGTGAGGGAACCGCCTCCCTGGGGATGCAGGAAAACTCTGTCTGCAGCGGAAGCTATATAATAAGATGAGTTGTCCATCGAAGCGCCGTATGCGATAACTGGTTTGCCGGCCTTGCTGAGATTGAGCAGATAATGCCTGATTTCTTCGCTGGCTGCCATTCCTGCGGCAAAGTGGTCTGTATTGATGTAAACTGCGGCAATCTTGCTGTCTTCCGCAGCTTTGTCGAGGGCTCGCTCCATGTCCAGAAGAGACACAGTTGAACTGAAGTCGAATCCACCCAGAGAAACACTGAATGAATTGCCACCTCTCTCTGCAATCACGTCTTTCATGTCAATCTTAAGGAGTTTCCCTTTAAGGAAACCTTCAGCTGCCTGAACACTTAGACTCAGCAGTACTGCAAAACAAAAAACAATCGTTCTTCTCATAAAGGTTTGTTTAATTTTTTTGCAAATATATTCAAAAAATTACTATCTTTGCAATCCCAAATTCTGGATGTGGCGCAGTTGGTAGCGCACCTGGTTAGGGACCAGGAGGTCGAAGGTTCAAGTCCTTTCATCCAGACTCCGAGCGCAACTTGTTCAATTACAGGTTGCGTTCTTTCTTTTATGCCTTTTGCCCATCATTGAAGCTATGGTGTAGCCGTCGTATAAGGCTGTATGAGCGTTGCTGGGTTCTAAGGAATAATTCCTATCTTTGCAGAGAATTACGGCTTGCCGCAGTTCAAGATTTGATCAGAATTCCCCCAAAATAATTTGTTCCGGATGTTGGAAGAGATTCCCAGATGGTATGCGCTGAAAGTTTTCTTCAACAAGACCAGTCAGCTCAAATCCAAGATCAAGGTCCAGGATGTGGAAACCTTCATACCGATGCAGACTGTTGAGCGATATGACTCGACAGGCCTTCATTATGAGGAAAAACCTCTGGTGAATTCCCTGATGTTCATTCACTGCAGGGAGTCTTGGCTTCTTGCTTTCAGAAGAGAATACTATCAGGACTTCATGTATTACCGAAGAGCAGGTTCCCATCTGCCCGGCCCCATAAATGATGATGAAATGCGTATGTTCATGTTCGTCACCTCTGTTGACAACGGAAAGAATCTACGGTATTTCGGTGAAGATTCCAGCGGATTCAGGATGGGGCAGAAGGTGAGGGTGATCGGCGGAATCTATAAAGGGGCCGAAGGATATATCAAGAGAATCAAGAAGGACCGTAAACTTATTGTCTCGATTTCAGGAGTGGCCGTTGTGGCCGTATCGTATATTCCGCAGGAATTTCTTGAGAAGATAGAAGACTGATTCCCGAGTGGAGTTTCTGTTGCCGAAATGAAATAGGGGAGAGCACTTTATGACAACAAAAAACGGAGTCCATTTCTGAACTCCGTTTTTCTTGGTGCTCCCTCAGGG
>CAMNAD010000009.1 GCA_946530505.1 uncultured Bacteroidales bacterium | reverse complement strand
GGCGAAGCTCCGCAAGGCTCAGCAGGCCGCCGAGGGCATAAGGCCGTACACCGCCGCGCTTTCGCAGATGCTCGCAGCGGTGATGGCTGACGCGCCTGCCATTCCTGACGGCCGTGCGCAAAACGGGGCAATTTACGCACGGGAGGCTGATTTTGGAGGGCCTCGTGCGCAAAATCAGGCTTTTTACGCACGGGAAACAAGTGGAGCGGATGTGGCTGGGGCTGGAAGGGTGGCCATCGTGGCGGTGGCGAGCAATTCGTCGCTGTGCGGGGCGTTCAATATCAATGTAGTGCACCGCGTGCAGGAGCTGGTTGCGGAGTGCAAGGCTGCCGGAGCCGGGGTGGAGGTGATTTCAGTGGGGCGGAAGATGGCGGAGGCGATGCGCAAGATGGGGTTTGCGCCGGAAGATCATGCCGATCTCGTCGGCCGCAACAGTTTCGAGAAATCGTCCGCGTTCGCGCAGGAACTCATCGATGCTTTCAATTCCGGGCGCTACACCCGCATCCTGCTGGTATACAACCATTTCGTCAGCACGGCTTCGCAGAAAGTCCAGACCGAAACATACCTGCCGTTCGGAGGAGGGAATTCCTCTGAGACCGCTGCCACCCTCGGCATGCTGAGAGGGGGGACCATGAGCGTAGCGAATGGTGGGGTCGAGCAGCAGGGCTGCGAGACGGTCGAAGAGGAATTACCCTCCTCCGAACGGGATGAATACATCCTCGAACCGTCCCGGGAAGAGATACTCGCGACGCTGCTGCCCCAGGTGATGCGCCTCCAGATTCATACGGTACTGCTGGATTCGATCGCTTCGGAGCATGCGGCGCGTATGCTTGCGATGCAGGCCGCGTCCGACAATGCCGAGGATCTTCTCTCCGAGCTCACACTTGAATACAACAAGGGACGCCAGCAGAAAATCACGTCCGAAATCCTGGACCTCGTGGGAGGAGCGCAGCAATGACGGCCGTAATCCTCGCAAACGGTGAGTTCCCCAGAAAGGAATATCCGCTCTGGCTGCTGAAGAATGCAGATGTCGTGGTGTGCTGCGACAGCGCCTTGAATGTGCGGCGCCTGCGCAGGCTCGGCGTTGAGCCGGCGGCAGTGGTGGGGGACTTGGATTCCATCTCCGATGCGGAGCGCAAATCCCTGGGAGACAGGGCCGTTAAGGTGGAAGAGCAGGACTACAACGATCTGAACAAGGCCTTCCTGTGGCTGAGGGAGAACTGCCCGCAAGTGACGGAAATCCAGATACTTGGCGCCACAGGTAAAAGCGAAGCCCACGCGCTGGGCAATCTGTCATATCTCCTTTTCTGGGAGAAGCAGTATGCTTTGGACGCCTCCGGAATCAAGGTGGAGATGGTGTCCGACTACAACACGGCCTTTGCGGTCTGCGACAGTTGCGAACTCCACATAGGAGAAGGAAGAAAAGTTTCATTTTTCGTGCAGGACCCTTCCCTGCGCATCAGCACCACCGGCCTGCGCTGGCCTCTCGACGGGCTGAGTTTCGATTTTTGGTTCAGAGGCACTTTGAACATAGCTGAAAACGACGTGGTCAAGCTCGTTTTCAATCATCCCGGAGATGTCCTGGTTATTCTGGATTAAGCACTTATACCCTTATAAGGTTCGCGCGCGAAAGGGAGTTATTAAATAATTTTCAAAATTTTTTCTCTTTCAATTTGAAAGAATTCTGCCGGATTCTGGTTTCATTTTGCAAGTCCATTTTTAAATAAATTGCAAAATAAATGCAAAATAATTTAAAAATCCTTCAAGGACATTATTTAAATGCATTTTTAAAAAGTTTGCAATTGTAATTATTTTTTCCGAAATTGCCGGCTCAATGTACTTTGAGCGTAAAGTATAGAGACAAGGCTAAAAGTATAGTTAGTATAGTTTATTGTTTAATTAAAAAAATGGCTTATGAGAAAATTTAAGCTTTTTCTTGCTACCGTAGCCATCCTGCTCGCAGGCGCATCTGCATTCGCCCAGAACATTACAGTGAAGGGTGTAGTGTCCGATGAGGCCGGAGAGCCGGTTCCCGCTGCGGGTGTGCTTGTCGATGGCACCACGAAGGGTACCGTTACCGGCGCAAATGGTGAATACACCATCTCCGTGCCTTCCAATGCATCCCTTCGCTTCAGTTCCATCGGTTACAAAGACCAGCTCATTCCTGTAAACGGAAAGACGGTCATCAATGTAACCCTCTCCGAAGATGCAACAAAGCTTGAGGACGCTGTGGTCGTAGCTTACGGCACAGTGAGCAAGGAGTCGCTGACCGGTTCGGTGACTACGCTCAAGTCCGACGAGATTGCATCTGCTCCGGTTACATCTGTCGATAAGATGCTTGCAGGTAAGCTCGCAGGCGTCTCCGTATCCCAGGGTTCCGGTCAGCCTGGTTCTACCTCCACCATCCGTGTCCGCGGTACTTCTTCAATTACCGCCGGCAACGAGCCCCTCTGGGTCGTGGACGGTATTCCTATGATGGCCAGTGACTTCCGTCAGCTCGCTGCTGTCGGTGTGGGCGGCGGTTCCTCCTCAACCTTCCTTAATCCTAACGATATCGAGAGCATCACCGTGCTGAAAGACGCCGCGGCTGCTTCGATTTACGGCTCCCGTGCTGCAAACGGTGTCATCCTCGTGACCACCAAGAGCGGCAAGAGCGGAAGGGCAAGGTTTACCGCACGTGCAAAATACGGTGTCCAGCAGCTTGCAAACGACAATAACCTCCGTCCTCTCAACGGTCTGGAGGCCCTCGAGTACAAGCGTACCGCCGTTATCAATGCGGGCAAGGATCCTGACGATCCTACCGGAAGCATGTATTTCCCTTACACCCTGCTCGAGAACGGCACATCCAACTGGTACAAGGAACTCACCAGGATCGGTTCCCTCCAGGAATATGAGGTCAACGCAACAGGCGGAACCGACAAGTCTTCATACTATTCCTCCCTTGCTTACCACAAGAACGAGGGTGTTTACAACTTCCTTGATTTCCAGCGTTTTACCGCTCGTGTTAATGCCGATACCCAGCTCACCAAGAGCCTCAAGACCGGCGCAAGGGTCAACCTCAGCTATTCCGACTCCCATTCTCCTCAGATGGGTAGCAGTTACTATATCAACCCTCAGTTCGCAATGTGGCACCCGCTGCCTTGGCACAAGGTGCGCAACGACGACGGCAGCCTCAACTACAACATTTCCGAAATGAGCGGCAACAACCCTCTCGGTGTCGGAAATGACGACTACAACGACAAGGAATACCGTTTGCAGGGTTCTGCATATCTTGAATACAAGATCCTCCCCACCCTCACCTTCAAGACCACCAACGGTGTCGAGTTCCTCTTCCTGGAATCCCACCAGTACTGGAGCCCCGAAGGAAGCAAGGCCGGACGTGAGGCAACTGCATTCAACATCTGGACAACGGATATCCGTTACACCACTTCCAATACCCTTACCTACGACCAGACCTTTGGCGACCACCACGTACGCGCCATGGCAGGTCAGGAAGCGATGACCGACACCTATAAGTATCTCTACGGATACTCCCCGGGCGTAGATCCCCAGATTCCTTATCCTACCACCGCACCTGCCGCCAACGACCAGGTCGATTACAGCCTCGTAGAAGAGACCCTCATGTCTTACTTCGGTTATCTGGAGTACAGCTACGCACGCAAGTATTCCGTACAGGCTACTCTGCGTACCGACGGCAGCTCCCTGTTCGGCTCCAACAAGAAATGGGGTACCTTCTACTCCTTCGGCGGCAGCTGGAACATCGCCAACGAGAAGTTCATGAAGCCTGTCAGCGGCTATGTCAGCCAGGCCAAGCTCCGTGCTTCCTATGGTGTGAACGGTAACAACAACATCTCGGCATACAGGGCATACGGCACCTATGCAAGCGTAGCAAACCTTGGTGTAGCCAACGGTTATGCTCCTTCCCGTCCTGCCAACCCTGAACTCTCCTGGGAAAAGAACAAGACATGGAACCTCGGTCTCGACTTTGGTTTCTTCGATGACCGCCTCACCGGCAGCGTCGATGTCTACAACCGTTTGACCACCGACATGCTCCTCGCCACCCAGGTGCCTTACACCACCGGTTTCGGCAGCAATACCAAGAACGTCGGTTCCATCCAGAACAAGGGTGTTGAATTCCTCCTCGACGGAATTCTTCTCCGCAAGGGAGACTTCCTCTGGACCGCAGGATTCAATATCGCGTTCAACCGTTCCAAGGTTCTCGACCTCGCAGGCAATGAGTTCCTCACCCCTAGCGACAGCCGTATCGACGATGCCACCGGTGTACGTATCACCGAGGGACGCAGCCTTTACACCTTCTATCTCCGCGACTGGTACGGTGTGAACCCTTCCAACGGTGATGGTCTGTGGTGGGCGGAAGACGGCACCCTTACCAACGACCGTACCAAGGCCCGCTACATCTACTACGGCTCACCTGAGCCCAAGGCAACAGGTGGTTTCAACACCAGCATCAGCTGGAAGAACTTCACCCTCAGCGCTTATGCCCAGTTCGTAGCTGGCAACAAGGTGCTCTCTTCCAACTCTTATGTTGATGACGGCTACAGCCTTACTGCCAACACCTCCACCGCTGCTCTCAACTACTGGAAGCAGCCCGGCGATACCGGCGTTACTCCCAAGCCCGTGGCACAGAACCCTGGTGTTTACCACTCTCTGTATTCCACCCGCTTCCTCCAGGATGGCAGCTATCTGCGTATCAAGGACATAACCCTTTCCTACAATGTTCCTTCCAAGGTGCTTGACGCCGTCAAGATCAAGGGAGCAAGGGTTTATGTCAGCGCTCTCAATCCTTATACCTTCCACAATGTTACGGCTCTTGACCCGGAGACAGGCCCTCTCGGAAACATCGAGATCGGTGTTCACACCGCAGTCAAGTCCCTCATCGGTGGCGTGGAAATTTCATTCTAAAAAAGGAGGATGAATCATGAAAAGAATTAGTTTATACATACTCGCAACTGTAGCACTTGTCAGCCTCGCAGGCTGCGGAAAGGACTTCCTCGAGAGGGCTCCCAAGCTCCAGCAGACCACGGAGATCCAGCTCGCTACCTACGATGGCCTCAACGGAGCAACCCTTGGCGCCTACTACTACCTGGGTTCTACCGGTTGGTACACCTGCGACCGCGTGGTCGAGAACGAGATGCGTGCCGGCAACGGTATGAAGCAGTCGTTCAAGAACTCCGGCCGTGCTACCCAGGGATACAACTGGAACTACACAGCAGATGCTACCAACACCACCATGTGGGCATACTGCTACTTCACTGTGGCAATGGCCAATAATGTAATTGACAATCTCGAAGGAAAGGCCGACGGCGAAGACGTAACCGACCAGGACCTGAACAACCTCAAGGCAGAATGTCTCTTCCTGCGTGCTTTCGCACACTTCGAGAACGTGCTCGTATTCGGTCAGCCCTACACCTATGTAAAGGCCAATGAAGGCAGCCTTACCGATGCCCAGAAGCTCGGCGTTCCTTATGTTTATCATACCGATCCTACCGCCAAGCCTGCTCGCGAGACCGTCATTGACACTTATGACTATATCGTGAAGGATCTCCTCGAGGCGGAGAGCATCATCGATCCCAAGTATTCCCGCGCCGGCGTAGCCGACAAGCTTGGAACCGTCAACATCTACACCATCCAGGCTCTTCTCTCCCGTGTATATCTCTATATGGGCGAGTGGCAGAAGGCTGCCGACTATGCCACCAAGGTTATCGACAGCGGCAAGTTCAAGATGTGGACTGCAGCAGAATGGCCTGAGGTATGGGGTGCAGAGGTAGGCTCCGGCGAAGTTATCTTCGAGGTTTACGGCAAGATTTCCAACGGAACCAACGGCTCTTGGGATGATATCTCTTATCTTACCAACCCCGAAGGTTACGGAGATCCTGTTGCCACACCTTCGCTCCTTGCTCTTTATGAGGCAACGGATGTACGTCTCACTGACGGTTTCCGCACCGACGCCAAGAATGAGTCCGGTTACTTCTGGACCGCCAAATATCCCGGAAAGGGCGACCGCAGCCCCAACGACGTCAACAACGTCATCATCCTGCGCCTCTCCGAGATGTATCTGAACCGTGCTGAAGCTATCATGAACGGTGCAGTGATCGACGGTGTAAGCGGTCTTGACGACCTCAACGAAATTCCTTCGCATCGTGGCGCAAGCACCTACTCTGTTCTTAACCGCTCCAACATCAAGCTCGAGCGCCGCAAGGAGTTCGCATGGGAAGGCAATTATCTCAACGACCTCGCCCGCTGGGGCGACGGTGTAACCCGCGCCGATGCCGACTTCGTGCTCGGAACACAGAACCAGAACGTCGAGTTCCCCAGCTACAGGTGGGCTCTGCCTATCCCCAAGCGCGAACTCGACCTCAACGAGAACCTCGTTGCCAATCCTGGTTATTCCAATACGAAATAATTAAAAAAGGAAGACAATGAAAAAGATATTTACATATATAGGAATTGCAGCTCTTGCGACCGCCATCATCTCTTCCTGCGGAAAAGACAATGTGCCTGCCGTATTTGACGACAGCAATGCATTCGTTGCTTTCAACTCAACGTCGGTCAACATCGACGAGGACTCTGCCGATACACTCAGGATTCCCGTCACCCTCGCTTCTGTCGCAGGGCTTGGCGAGCGCATCAGCTACACTGTGAAGGACAGCACGGCAAAGAAGGGAGTCAATTTCGACCTCGTCGATTCCACTGCTACCCTTTCTTTCAGCAATAAAGAGCGTGTGCAGTACATCGAGGTAGTTCCCAAGTACGACGGCGTCTACACCGGCGACCTTGTGTTCACCATCGAGCTCAATGCTTCTGCCAATGTGGACCTCGGAAACTCTTCCGTGTGCACCGTCAAGGTGAACGACGTCGATCATCCTCTGACTCCTATCCTCGGCACCTGGACCTTCAAGGCCAACAGCCGCTACAACGGAGACAAGACTTTCGTCGTTACCCTTTTGAAGGATGCCTCCGACGACCACATGGTATGGTTCGACAACCTCTTCGGACTTGACGGCTGGAAGGGTGATGATATGCTCTACTACGGAAATGTTTCGGACGATCTTACCACCATCGTTATTCCTTGGGGACAGGATTCCGAGTATCTTTACAATGGTACTACGCCAATCAGCTTATATGGTTGCGATGCTGACGGTTATTACTACACTACCGGCAATAGCGTCCTGACTGTAACGTTCGGTGCAGACAACACTACTTTGACCGTTGCTCCCGACTATGGATTCTACTTCCGTGTAGGTTCATTGGGCGGACTTGAATTCCTCAACCCTGGTATTACCGCTGTCAAGAACTAAATTTGAACAGGTATGAAAAAAGTTATATTCGCAATAACAGCAGCATCTCTGGCTCTCCTTTCCTGCACCAAGTTCGAAAGTGAGCCTGAGGTGACCTTTGAAACCGCCGCGGCTCCTACCGTGAACGTGGAGGTTACCGGAGACAATTCGATTGCCATCGAAGTGCTCCCCGGCAGCAATACCGGCTATTATGCCTATGCACTATTTGAAGGTGAAGTGGAAGCATCCTCCGTGGATGCTGCCACCCTCCTTGCCGGCAAGGCTGGCGGTCTTAAGAAAGAGACCGCAAGCGTAGCCAAGAAGGACACCCTTAAAGCAGCGGTTGCCAAGCTTTCTGCCAACACAAAGTACACCGTTGTGGCAGTCGCTTCCAGCAAGGGCACCCAGTCGCTTAGTGAGGTTGTCGGCCAGACCGTGACCACTACCGACGAGACTGTTCCCGACGTGGACGACTACGACTACGATGTCGATGGCAAGAGCCTGACATTCTATGTCCTTTTCGACGATCCGGTGCAGCTTACCGACACGGCTACCTTCTATGTAAGGTATTTCGCAAAGAACTATGCCGGAGCGGCTCCTACCTATATCCTCCAGCCTATTGCCCAGACCATTATCCCCAAGGAGAATGTATCCTTGGAGAATGGGGAAGTCGTGATTTCCGTGCCTGAGGACAATTATGCTCCTGGTGCCTATGTAGCTCTCTACATCGGTGAGGGTGCTGTAGTAAATGCACTTGGTTCCGTCAATGAGGCGTTTACCGCGAACAGAATTATCCTCAAGGGTGACTATACCTCTTATACCACCGGACTTCTTGCACAGTTCGAGCCTGCAAACTTCGATCTCGAAAGTCCTATAGCCGAGGATTCTCTGGTAAAATTCCAGGATCCCTCCGCGCTCGAGATTGAGCTTGCTGCCAAGCTTGAGGGCAAAATCAACCAGCTTGTCGGCTATGGTAAAGGCGAAGTTACCGTTACTGCAGTCAACTCTGTCTCCGGCCGCAAGGTGGAATATACTCTTGAGAACTGGGGTGTAAATAGCACAAAAGACGGTGTCGTTCTCGGACTCGACGAGGCTCCCGACTTCGGGTACTATTCGAGCTATTCCGTTGCGGAAGGTATTGTCGAAGACCTTTATGGTAATGTAAACAAGGAATTCACAATCGAGGACCAGGTGTTCTGCTCTTATGGTTATAAAACAGCCGACATTCTCGGTACCTACACATTCGCTGGAACCTCTCAGTATGCCGGTGCCCAGGCAGAAGACAAGGTCGTGATTGCTCCTTCTGACGACAAGGATTATGATCTGGTTGTTTACGACCTCTTCAAGTCCACGACCTGCCTTAACGATCTTGATTCATGGACGCCTGACAGTTTTACCAAGTTCTATGCTGATTTCGATGTCGACAGCGGAGTCCTTACCGTTTACGGAGACAAGATTGGCGTCGGTGTTTATAGTGGTAAAGAATACACTGTCGGTGCACTTGGGGACGGAGAAGACGACGAATTCGTGTTCAATGTAGTCGCACCCGGACAGGCTGTCCTTGGAGGTACTGTTTATATGTATCTCTATAAAGGTGGTACCTGGGATCGTGTTACTTCCGGCACGCTTACCCGTACGGCAACGACCTACGCGTACACTGAGCCTGCTGCTCCCACTGCTGCTCCCAAGAAGCTTGCAAAAGTTGGCGGGAAAGTGAAGAGCCTCCGCTAACCAGATTCAAATATGATACGATTGGATACCTGCATTGTGCGGGTATCCTTTTTTTGTTATATTTGTAGATTTAACTCAGAACAAAAGCAGTTTGAGCTATGAAACGTCTACTTTTCCTTGCAGCCATGCTGGCTATGATTCCGGCTGCTGCGCAGACCCCGAGTACAACCTGGCCGTACCTCTACGACAACTTCATCCCCGGAGTTATCTATATGCAGGACGGAGCCAAGAGTGAGGTGCAGTTGAACGTAAACGTACGCCACGACCGTCTGCATTTCATCGATAAAGAAATCATCAAGGATGCCGACCTTTCCAGAGTCCTGGCAGTTACCGCCGGAGACGACAAATACATACCCGTGGACGGAGAACTGCGCAAGGTGTTCGCCGAGAGCGACAAGGGCGCTGTGGTTGCTTCGCTTTTGGGCGATTTCGCCGCCCTCCAGGAAACCGGCGGAGGCTATGGTGCATCTTCCGAAACGGCCTCTACCCGCAAGCTTTCTTCAGTCGAAGTTGACGGACAGGTAAACCAGAACCACATGTTGATCCTGCAGGAGAAGGAGAACGGTGCAGAGTTGAACCTGATAACGACTTACTACCTCATTCAGGGCAAGAGTTGTATAAAGGCAACGCGCAAGGATGTCGAATCTGTCCTTTCAGATGCTGCAAAAGCAAACTGGAAGGCCTGGCTCAAGGCAAACAAGATCAAATGGAAAGACCCCGAGAGCCTTCTCAAGGTCGTTGAATTCATAAGTGACAACAAGTAAATGAAAAGAATCCTGTTCAATTTGATTCTGGCAGGCGCGCTCGTGATGGGCGGATGCCAGACGAACAACGAAAGGGCGATTGCCGCAGTGCAGAAGGACGGGGGCGCAGAACTCCTGAATGCCTTCGTGCCGGACAGCGGCCTGCTGCCCTATGTGAGTATAAAAGTTGATGAGAGCTTCGCAGCCGAACTTGAAGCCGCGACGGATACGTCCGGATATGTGAACGTAGCCAAGGTGAAGAGCGTGCCGGGAAGCGGCATAGTGAGCATGCGCCGTCTCTTCCAGGATGGCGGCAGGTTCGAGGAACGTATGCGCAGATACGGGCTTCATCTTTGGTACAAAGTGGAGTACGACGAGAGCGAGAGCGTCACGAAGGCCGGTGCCCAACTCGACATCCCGGGAGTCGAGATTGTCGAGTTCAACCCCCGCATCGAAATCGTGGGCAATCCTCAGGTCACGGCCTATGTCGAGCCTCGTGCGGCTGCAGGAGTAACTGCCGCTGCGCCTTTCAACGACCCCATGCTGGAGCGCCAGTGGCATTACTACAACAACGGCAGCGCGTCATCTTCCGTGAGTGGATGCGACATCAACGTTTTCCCGGTATGGAAGAACTACAAGACCGGCAATGCCGACATCATCGTAGGTGTGGTGGACCAAGGCGTGGATTTCAACCATGAGGACCTCTCCGACAACATGTGGATCAACGAGGAGAAGAAGGGCAACAACCGCTTCGGATACAATTTTGCAAACGGTTCTTTCACCGTCAATCCCGGTGACCACGGAACCCACGTTGCAGGCACTATCGCTGCAGTGAACAACAACGGCATTGGCGTGTGCGGCGTAGCCGGAGGCGATGCAAAAAAGAAGGTGCCCGGAGTCAAGATCATGTCCTGCCAGATTTTCGATGGCACAAAACAGGGCTCCGGCGCTGAAGCCATAGTATGGAGCTGCAACAACGGAGCCATCATTTCGCAGAACAGCTGGGGCTCGACCGTTCCCGGCACCACTTCTGCTTCGCTCAAGGCGGCCGTGGATTACTTCACCGACAATGCCGGATTTGATGAAAAAGGCAACCAGGTGGGCCCTATGGCGGGCGGTCTTGTCGTATTTGCCGCAGGCAACGATGATTCCACTGAGCCTTACGGCTCCGATTACGAACGTATGTATATAGTCGCATCCGTAGGTGCTGACTACAAGCGTGCATACTATTCCAACTATGGCGACTGGGTGCACATTTCCGCCCCTGGCGGCGATGCCCGCAAAGGCAATCAGATTGTCAGCACCCTCCCCGGCAACAAATACGGCCTGATGCAGGGCACTTCTATGGCTTGCCCTCACGTGAGCGGCGTCGCTGCCCTCGTGCTGGCAAACCGTATGGCCAAGGGCTTCAAGAATTCCGACCTCAGGAATCTCCTGAACAAGTCTGCCGTGAAGATCGAATCTTTCAACAAGGGCATTGCGATGGGCATAGGCCTCGTCAATGCTTACGGCTCCATTGCCGGCAGCGGCGGAAAGGCCCCGGACAAACCTTCCGGCCTTACGACCACCGCCCAGTCCAACAACGTCACATGCACGGTGACAATCCCCAAGGACGATGACGACGTCACCCCCTCCGCTATCTACGTGTATTACAGCACCTCGAATTTCACCAAGGTGGACGATGTGGCATTTGCAATGTTCTATGTCGGAGACGACGCCAAAGTCGGAGATCAGCTGAAAGGCACGATCACCGGTCTGGAGTTCAATACTACCTACTATATGGCTGCCCAGTCGGCCGACCTTGCCGGCAACCGTTCCGCCATCACCTCCCGCGTGCAGGTGACCACCGGCGGCAACAATGCCCCCGAACTTGCCAAACTTGGAGCGACATCAATCACCATCAAGCCTCACGAGAAGGCATCGATGGACTTCAGCATCACAGAGCCTGACGGACACTTCTACGACATAGAACTCAAGAAGGGCTCCGCCGGCACGGTACTCGACACCCTTACCAGGAATATGCCCAAGGTCGTCGTCACCGGAGCAGACGCCCCGTCCGGCAGCTACAAGGATACTCTTGTAGTAACGGACATCTACGGGCTCAGCGTGCAGCAGATAGTGAATTATACCATACTCGAGAACCACAAGCCTTATGTTGGCAAGGCTCTCGAAGATATCGCCTTCGAATCCAATACGGACCCTGCAATGGCGTTCAACGCCGCGGACTATTTCAAAGACGACGACGGCGAAGAACTCAAGTACGAAATCAAACTCAGCAATACCATCGTCTGCAATATGACCTATGCATCCGGGCGATTCCACCTCACTCCTATGAATTACGGCAATGCCGAAATATCTGTAACAGGAACGGATGTCAGGGGCGAGCAGGTCTCCCAGTCCTTCAGGGTGCTCATCCGCGACGGCTCCCGCCCCGTGGACCTGTACCCCAATCCGGTAAAGGATGTGCTGTATGTCCGCACCGGAGAAGCAGGCACCTGGAATGTCCGGCTCATTTCTCCTACCGGAGCTGTTTTCTATGACGAAACAGTGGAGATAGATCCTTTCGATCCCGCCAAGGTGGATATGTCAAAGGCTTATCCCGGAGTTTATACCGTCTGCCTTTCCAAGGACGGAAAGGAAGAGAAGTTCAACATTGTAAAGATCTGATGCGATGAAGAAGATATTGACAATAATCGTAGCCTCCGTATGGAGCGCAGCGTCTTTTGCGCAGGTTCTTCCTTCGCTTTTGGTGAATTCTGATCCTCAGGCCATGGGGGCTGCCGGAATCTCTGTCCTTGGCTCTCCGGCCTATGCCCTGCAGGGCTATGCCGCCAGCACCGTATTTATGGAAGGCACCGGCTCGGCCGGCGTCAGTTATGGCTCATGGCAGCCGAAAGCGGCTTCTGACAAGATACTCGGAGCATCTGCATCTGTCCGGCTGGGCAAACTCGGCGTGGCGCTCGAATACAAGAACTTCGCGCAGCCTGCCTACGAGGTCACCGGTATCACCGGCTCCGTGAGCCAGGTGACCCCCAGCTTTACTCCCAAGGAATCTTCGTTCGCACTGGGTATCGGATACCGTATCCTGGAAAACCTGTCCGCTGCAGTGACCGTTCGCAGCACATCTTCGGTGCTGGCCAGCGATGCCAAGGCATCCGTGTTCGGAGTGGACGTAAGCGCAATGTATGCAAGTGATGCGCTCCAGGCCGGACTGGCGGTGTGCAATATTGGCGGTAAAGTCAATTATGGCGAGTCTGATTACAAGCAGCCGGCGCTGCTTAAGGCCGGCGCTGCATACGAGGTGATAGAAGGCCTCAAGGCGGCCGCGGAATTTACATACCTCTTCGAGGGCGCTTTCGGGGCTTCGCTCGGTGCCGAGTACTGCTATGCCGACATTGTCAGCGCACGTGCCGGATATCATCTCGGCAGCAAGGACAAGGGCCTTCCCTCTTATGCTTCAATAGGCCTGGGCGCCAAGTACTTCGGCATAGGGCTCAATCTGTCCTATCTGTTGGCATCGGATACTATCGGCGGCAGCTTCCTTGCAGGACTGAGCTATAGCTTCTGATGTGCAGCACCCCCAGAATCGCGGGAGCAATTTGCGCTCTGCTCGCCCTTGCCGCCTGCGCCCGTACGCCGGAGGCACCCAAGGAGCCTGAAATTCTGAGAATAACGCCCGAGTCTTTGCAGAAGGAGTCCTGGCGCGCCCATGATGCAGTGTTTGTGATAACCTGCGACCTGGATGTCAGCAGTGCCCTGGAGGATACTCCCTGGGCATCGCTGGTTTCGTCGGAACTTACGGGAAACGGCCGCACCGAGATCACCGTGCATATGGAGGACAACCTCGGAACGGAAATCCGTACGGGCAGCCTCACTGCAAAATCCGGGAGCAAGAGCGTCTCCGCCGTCTTCCGCCAGCTTCCCCTTGGCGAGAAGCCCGGTGTGCACAATTACGATGGAAATGGGGCGGAACTCCTGTTCGACGCCCTCGCACACCAGAGTTCCGTGCGGCGTTACCGTGACGGTAGCTTCGATTTGAGGATGATATTCGCACCGGAGAACAAGTTTCTTATAATCAAGGGAATACCTTACGGCGCCAAGGCCGGGGATACCTTCTCCGCCGGCATCCTGCAGAACTGGCTGACAGGGGTGCCGAACCAGCAGGAGAAGGAACTTGAGCTGGTGCGCGCCGAAGAGCACCGCATCTGGCTTGCCGACGAAAATACAGTTTATATTTTCCGGAAATGATGCGTCGCCTGCTCCTCTCTTTGCTTCTGCTCGCGGCTGCGGCAGCCAAGGCGATGGCGGTACCCGCCAGCCCGGCGGCCATACGTTACCGCCAGCCCGACGGCAGCTATGTTACCGTGCAGATGCACGGCGACGAGTTCTACCATTATGCCAGCTCCGGCGGCAAGGTCGTGGAACTCGGCAGCGACGGCTTCTGGCGCGAAGCGGCGAAGCCATCCCCCGCAAGGGCGCGGCAGTTGAGGATGGAAGCCCGCAGGAACAGGAAAGCCCCATGGATGATGCCCAGGGCAGGCTCCCGGATCAGTTTGGGCGAGAAGCATTTTCTGGTGCTGCTGGTAGAGTTCAAGGACCTGTCTTTCTCGGTTGCGGACCCCGCCGGGGCCTTCTCCCGCCTTTTGAATGCGGAAGGCTATTCCGAAAACGGGGGGACCGGCTCGGTGGCTGATTATTTCAAGGACAATTCGAGCGGGGCTTTCTGCCCTGTATTTGACGTCGTGGGTCCCTTGAAGGTTTCCGGCGCTTATGCTGATTACGGGAAAAAGAACGGTGACGAAGCCGACAGCAATGTGGAGGGGATGGTCTCCGAGGCCTGCAAACTGGCGGATCCATCAGTGGATTTCAAGGACTATGACTATGATGGCGACGGGTATGTGGACAATGTATTCGTGTATTTCGCCGGCCATAACGAGGCGGAGGGGGCAAGCCCCGACCATATCTGGCCCCACGCCTCTGCCATATATGACGAAGATTTCGTCCTGGACGGGGTACGCCCATGGTCTTACGCCTGCTCCTCGGAACTGCGCGGATTCAACGGCAGTGCGATGAGCGGAATCGGTACTTTCTGCCACGAATTCTCGCACGTACTCGGCCTGCCGGACTTCTACGATACCGACTACGAGCAGAACGGCACGGCCAGGACGGTGTACGCATTTTCGCTGATGTGCGACGGTCCGTACAACAATAACGGCCGCACTCCGCCGTATATGGGAGCGCTGGAGCGCTGGATGCTGGGCTGGCTCGACGAACTGCCGGAGCCGGAAGCCTCGGGTCGCATGACGCTGCGTCCCATTCACGAAAACGCCTGCATGAAGACTCCTGCATCCGTCGAAAGCGAGTTTTTCCTGTATGAGGTAAGGGACGGTTCCGGATGGGACAGCTACATCAAGTCCTCAAGCACTGCCCAAGCTCCGGAGGGGATGCTGGTCTATCACGTGGATATGTCCGACAAAACCCTCTGGACATACAATACCCTGAACTGCCAGGGCGACCATCCCTGCTACTATATAGAGTGGCCCACAATGATGTACCGTTCGTATCAGGACCTGGTCTTCCCGGGGGGCACGGCCACTACCTCGTTCGAAGGCGTGGACTGGTCCGGCCAGAAAAGCGGATACACTCTCTCGGACATAGGCTATGAGGCCGGCAGCGTTTCATTCAAGCTTGGGATTTTCGAAAACAGGACGCTGTCCGGGAAGGTCCGGGACAGCAAGGGAAAAGCCCTGGAGGGTGTTAAGGTGACGGTGGATTCCGCTGTTCCCATGGCCTCCCTGCATACTCTTACGGATGCTTCCGGGGCATATTCCATTGACATCCCCTTGGAGGCCGGGCAGAGCGTGACCGTGACCTTCGCGCTGGAGTGCTATACCACCCGCAAGGAGGTCGTTCAGCTGTCCAAGGCGAAATCGACGCAACTGAGCGTTACGCTGTACGATTATTCCGAGGGTATCCCCGCAATCCTGCAGAAGTACAAGAAGCCATCGGTTTCGCTCGGATACACGGACGGGGCCGAAAGCTGGTCGTCCACCAATGCAGTCCGTTTCTCGGAAGAGGAGCTCGAGCAATACGTTGGGTACAAGTTCACGACTATCAGCTACATGATATCCGGCGACAAGGCGGATGCCATGGACGTGTTTATCGACTTCGGCGCCAGGAGGATGTTCACCCGCAGCGTGAAGCCTGAGTTCGGCAAGGTGGCCACCGTCGATATCAGTGATGCCGGAATAAGCATCCCGGCAGATACTCCGGTTTATGTAGGGTATGCCGTTTCGGGCATAACCACCCAGTATTGGATGACAATCGACGGCGAAGACCCGGTGGAAGGCGGGGGAGAGTTGCGTGCCGGCTACCAGACAAACGGAGGGGATGACTGGTATAGCATCGGATACAATTTCGTCATCGGGGCGGGAATAGTGTCGAGCGTGGAGCCTTTTTCCGCACTCGGCGTGAAGGTGATCTCCAACCCTGGCAACGGCAAAGCCTACAAGGCGGGATCCGTATTCAATCTTGCCCTCGAGAATCCCGATGCCGGCGAAGCTGCCGTGAACATTAAATGGTATTATGACGGCGTCCAGACAAGTGAGCCGTCCGTTGTTCTCACAGCCGGCACGCATACGATAAAAGCCGTCGTGACATACGCCGACGGCTCCCAGGAAGATATCGAGCAGGAGATACTCGTCAATTGATTCCCACCCTGCCGAAAATATAATCTACATTCTTGAAATAGTAGTCCAAGGTGAAGCAGTCGTCGATTTCCTGCGCTGAAAGCAGGGCGGTGACTGCTTCGCTGCTTTTCAGCAGCCCGGCATAGTCGACGTGCTCGCTCCAGGCCTTCATCGCCAGGGGCTGCACGGTGTCGTAGGCCTGCTCGCGGGAGAGACCCTTGCCAATCAGGGCGTTCATCACCCTCTGGGCGAAGATTACGCCGTTGGTCATGTAGATGTCCTGCAGCATCTTGTCTTTATATACCACCAGGTTCTCGAGTATGCCGCCGAAGCGGGTGAGCATGTAGTCCAGCAGTTCGGTGGCGTCCGGGAGTATGATGCGTTCGGTGCTGGAGTGGGAGATATCCCTTTCGTGCCAGAGCGCCACGTTCTCGTTAGCGGTGGCCATGTAGCCTCGCATCACGCGGGCGCAGCCGCAGATGTTCTCGCTGCCTATGGGGTTGCGCTTGTGCGGCATCGCGCTCGAGCCCTTCTGCCCTTTGCGGAAGGCCTCCTCCGCCTCACGCACCTCCGTGCGCTGCAGGCTGCGGACCTCCATCGCCATCTGCTCTATCGAAGAGGCGATCACCGCGAGGGTGGAGAGGTAGAAGGCGTGCCTGTCGCGCTGGAGCACCTGGGTGGAGATGTTGGCGCTCTCGATGCCGAGTTTGCCGCATACGTAGTCCTGGATCTGCGGGGGGATGTTTGCGAAGTTGCCCACCGCCCCGCTCATCTTGCCGGCCTCCACGCCCTTGCGCGCCAGTTCGAAGCGCTCGAGATTGCGTTTCATCTCCTCGTACCAGAGGGCCCACTTGAGGCCGAAGGAGGTGATGTCCGCGTGTATGCCGTGGGTGCGGCCTATGCAGGGGGTGTCCTTGAATTCCAGGGCCCTGCGGCGGAGTATCTGCATGAAGTCCTTGATGTCCTGGAGGAGGATTTCGTCGGCCTGGCGGATGAGCCAGCCGTTGGCGGTGTCCACCACGTCGGTGGAGGTGAGGCCGTAGTGCACCCACTTCTTCTCTTCGCCGAGGCTTTCGCTCACGCAGCGGGTGAAGGCCACCACGTCGTGGCGGGTCTGCTCCTCTATCTCGCGTATGCGCTCCACGTCGAAACGCGCCTTCTCCGCAATCTTGCGGACGTCCTCCTCGGGAATAACGCCGAGCTTGCTCCATGCCTCGCAGGAGAGGATTTCTACTTTAAGGTAGGCGTTGAATTTGTTTTCTTCTGTCCAGATCGCCCTCATCTGCGGGCGTGAATACCTTTCTATCATAGTGCTGCCAGGATATTCTTTTCCATTTCCGCGGCCGTGCGGTCGGAGCCGCTGAACGTCTGGCCGGTGACGTGCTCGTAGAGTTCGATGTAGCGCTTGCTGATGCCGTCCACTACCTCGGGGGTCATCTCGGGTACGCTCTGCCCGGCGCCGCCGTTGAAGCCGTTCGCCATCAGCCACTCGCGCACGAACTCCTTGGAGAGCTGCTTCTGCTTCTCGCCGCGGGCGATGCGTTCCTCGTAGCCTTCGGCGTAGAAATAGCGGGAGGAGTCGGGGGTGTGCACCTCGTCCATCAGCATTATGCGTCCGTCCTTCTTGCCGAACTCGTACTTGGTGTCCACGAGGATGAGCCCGCGCTTTGCCGCCATCTCGCAGCCCCTTGCGAAGAGGGCGCGGGTGTAGGCCTCGATCTGCGCATAGTCCTCCGCGCCCACCAGGCCGCTGGCGATTATCTCCTCGCGGGAGATATCCAGGTCGTGCCCTTCGTCCGCCTTGGTGGTGGGGGTGATGATGGGCTCGGGGAAGCGCTCGTTCTCCTTCATCCCTTCGGGGAGAGGTACTCCGCAGAGGCTGCGCTTGCCCTCGGCGTACTCGCGCCAGGCGTGTCCGGTGAGGCAGCCGCGTATGACCATCTCCACCTTGAAAGGCTCGCACCTGTGGCCTATGGTGACGGCCGGGTCCGGAACGGAGACTTTCCAGTTGGGAATGATGTCGGCGGTGGCGTCCAGGAACATCGCCGCTATTCTGTTGAGTATCTGCCCCTTGTAGGGAATGCCCTTGGGGAGCACGCAGTCGAACGCTGAGATGCGGTCGGTGGCCACCATGACTATCTTGTCGCCAAGGTCGTAGACGTCGCGGACCTTGCCGGTATATTTGCCCCTCTGTCCGGGGAACTTGAAATCAGTGCTGAGGATGGTGTTCATTTTATCTGGAGATTATGGCTTCGCGGTCCGGCCCTACGGATACGATCCGCACGGGGCAGCCTGTTTCTTTTTCGATGAATGCGATGTAGTCCTTGAGTTCGGCGGGGAGGGCGTCGAAACTGCGTATGCCGCTGATGTCCTTCTTCCAGCCC
>CAMNAD010000008.1 GCA_946530505.1 uncultured Bacteroidales bacterium | reverse complement strand
GGATGGATTGGGGGCCGGATTGGTGTACCATCCGCTTGCCGCAATAACCGGCGACATCGTGCAACTGATGAATGACACATTGTCAAAATAGTCGCTGCTGCCTCCAGATCGTGCCAGATACATTGAGCCATCCTTAACACCTTCCGCGGCAGTAAGCCTGCAATTGAGGAAAACGAAACCCTTGTCTGTCTTGTTCTGTACCCGGGCCTGAACTATATATCCGGCCGCTTCCGAACGGATTTCACAGTCCTCGAAAAGGCAGGCCTTTGGATAACCCCAGATGAAGTCGCAGTGCCCGGCTATGAGCGAATTATGCACATATACCTGTCCTTTGCAGAGGAATGTGTCCTGGAGAGAATACAATGAACAGTTTTCTACGACAAGTTTACCGTTGCCGTTGAAATATATTACCTCCGCCTGACCTTTCAGCTCACCGAAGCTGTTTTTCAAGGTAAGATTCTCTATTGCAAGTCCGTCGCAACTTTCCGCAAGAATGACGCCGCGGCCTCCGCAAGCACCAATAGCACTGCCAACAGCAGGCTTGGCTCCGATGCTCGCGCCGCTTCCATTGGCATAGCTTTCATTATTCGCGTAACTGATAACGGTATTTGCCCTGTTCTCGCCTTTTAACGTCAGGGAATTCTTTTCCCGGATGAATACAGTTTCATTATAAACTCCTGAGGCAATGTTGATTACAACTTCAGCAGCCTTACCCAGGGTAGCAGCATAGCTGACCGCGCCCTGCACTGTGCAAAAGTCCGCGCTGCCGTCAGATTTCACTTTAAGTTCGGATCTGGAAGAAGGCTTGGACTTGGTCTTGAAAGTCCATTCGCCCTTGGCGATACCCTTGTGCCCTTTGACAAAGTCTTTGTCTATTGTAACATAGTACTCTTTGCCGAAGTCGAGAACTCCGCTGTGCAATTTGATCTCCAGAGCCTTCGCTTGAACTCGAAGGGGAGTGTAATGAATTATCCTCCATCGTGTTGAGCACTTTACCGCATCCATAAATGTGTTGTACGTACTCTCTTTGACAATCTGCGACTTGGGTATCATCTGCCCGTCTTCGCGTATGGTAACCGTCTGCAGGTCGGCCAGATTGATTTCATCGACAAGATTGTCGGATGAATCGTAAACCTTTATGCTCCCGGATGATCCGAGTTCCGGTCTGGAAGCCAGTTCAAGCAGGAGAGGGGAGTCCGTACACATCAAGGCGGCATCAGCTGGTGTTTCCACAGGGGCCGGATCGTTTACCGGATCCGTTTCAGGCTCAGGAGCTTTCTCGCCGGAGCATGATGCCAATATTGCGGAGAAGATAATGATCAAAAATCTTTTCATATCTTGCAAAGATAATAATAATAGTTTTTATTATTTTTGTAGAAGTGATAGCCAATATCATATTGTCCGTTCTTCTGGGGCTTCTCTTCATTGGGGTGGCCATTATCATCATTTTCGACAACGGAGACCACGGCACGAAACTCGCCTGGCTGGTGACGATAACCTTCCTCCCGGTAGTAGGAATACTGCTATATCTGATGTTCGGCATCAACTACCGTCACCACGTTTTTTTCCGGCGCAGGCACGATGCAGCCATAAAGATATTTACCGAAGAAAAGAACGATACAGTCTTAAAACTGCTGAATGGGGAGATGCCCTTTGACGAGGTAGAAGAACGATTCCGTCCTCTGGCGAAACTCCTTGCGAATTCCGCCGCAGGCAATAACCTTAGTTCGGGCAACTCCTTCGAAATCATCACTTCCGGACTTAGGAAACAGGAACTTCTGCTGAAAGACATTGCTGAAGCGAGAGAATCCATTCACTTGGAATATTTTCATTTCGGCAATGACAGAGGGGGCAGGGAAGTGATGGAGGCTCTCGGCAAAAAGGCATCCGAAGGCGTTGAAGTGCGCTTTCTCAACGAAAATATAGCAGATTTCCCGATTCCCACTTCGTATTACAACCGAATGAAAAAAATGGGAATAGAGGTTGAGCGTTTCACCAACAGCAAGCAGGGTATCCTGACGATTCCGATGAAGCTCAACTACCGGAATCACAGGAAGATAGTGGTGATTGACGGCAAAATCGCCTACACCGGAGGAATGAACATCAACAATCACTATTTCTTCCAGTGGAGAGATACCCACATGCGTATCGAAGGCAATGCCGTCGCAGCCCTCCAGACCATATTCCTTGACTCCTGGCTGACTTCCGGAGGAAAGCTCAAAAAACCTCTCTCTTATTACTATAAGGAGTATTCAGAGGTTCCGGAAGGCGTCTTCAAGGATAAACTAATGCAGATTGTCCCGGACGAGTCGGATTCCAGGTGGCCTCTGCTGCAGATGGGCTATGAATGGGTGCTCCAGAACGCCAGGGAATACGTCTACATGCAGACTCCTTATTTCGTGCCCCCCGTATCCTTTCTAAATGCCTTGAAATCAGCCGCTTTGCGAGGCATAGACGTGCGTCTGATGTTGCCGGCCAAGGTAGATACCATGTTCATGGGAGCTGCAAACAAGGCCTTTTATAAAGAATGCATGGACGCCGGCGTGAAAATCTATGAGAGGGGCGGAGAATTCATTCATTCCAAGACTCTCGTGTGCGACGATTATCTGTCGCAGATCGGCAGCGCGAACATCGACATAAGGAGTTTCAATCTGAACCACGAAGTCAACGCTTATATCTACGACAGCCGGACGGCCATTGCCAACAAAGAGATTTTCTTCAAGGATATGGAGATTTCCGAATTGCTTGAACCGGAAAAATGGGCCGCGGAAAGAAAGTGGTATCAGTCACTGTTTTCCAGGATAATGAGGCTGCTTTCCGGAATATTGTAATTTTGTTACACAATTTATATTATGTTAAGTTAACCGTTGAATAATACACTTCCCCATGCAGATCAATCTTTTACAAGCCGAAGCGGCAGTCGAACAGTTTACTGCCGATTCCATCAAGGCAAAGACAGCAGAAACTCTTTCAGCATTGAAAGACACTGAACCCAACGTACTCCTGCAGACGCTTGGCCAGCAGGCGCTGCATTTCGGACTCAAAGTCCTTGCCGCACTTGCCATCTACATCATCGGAGCATGGCTGATAAAAAGAATCACCAGAATGGTCGCCAAAGGGCTTGAGAAAAAAGCATCCGATGCTGCCCTTGCTTCTTTTGTAAAAAGTCTGGTTTCCATCACTCTTTGGGTACTGCTGATAATACTTACCGTTGGTGCCCTGGGGGTAAATACGACCTCCCTGGCAGCGCTTCTGGCAGCTGGTGGAATGGCCATAGGAATGGCCCTGAGCGGCACTGTACAGAATTTTGCAGGTGGCATAATGCTGCTGGTCTTCAAGCCCTTAAAAGCAGGCGATTTCATTGAAGCACAAGGCTTTACAGGCATTGTCAGTGAAATCAACATCACCAGCACCAAACTGGTCACCCTGGACAACCGAGTAGTATTCATCCCCAACGGAGCCCTCTCCAGCGGCAATATCAACAACTTCTCTGTCAAGGACTTAAGACGTGTGGACATAAATGTCGGCGTTGCATACGGAACCGACATTGAAAAGGCAAAGGCAACGGTACTCGACATCATCAAATCGAACCCCAAGACCTTGAATGCCGGCACTCCCGGTGCTGCAGATCCGTTCGTAGCCCTCCTCGAGCTGGGTGAAAGCACAATTACCCTCGTAACACGTACATGGGTAAAGGCCGAAGATTATTGGGATGTTTACTTCTGGATCAATGAAAACCTTTACACCCGCCTGCCCGAAACAGGCATCAAGTTCAGCTACCCTCAGGTAACCGTTAACATCAACAAGGACTAGTCCCTCCCTATCAGCCCCAGAAACTCGTTACGGGTGCGGGCAGATTTGAGGAATATCCCGGAAAAAGCCGACGTCGTTGTTACGGCGTTGGTTTTTTGTACTCCCCTCATGCTCATGCAAGTGTGCATAGCTTCAATAACGACCGCTACACCCAAGGGATGAAGGGCATCCTGGATGCAGTCGCGAATCTGCTCTGTCAGACGCTCCTGCACCTGCAGACGGCGGGCGTAGGCCTCCACTACCCTGGCTATCTTGCTCAGACCGGTAATCTTGCCATCCGGGATATATGCTACATGGGCTTTGCCGATGAAAGGCATCATATGATGCTCGCACATAGAAAACAATTCTATGTCCTTGACAACCACCATGTGCTTGTAATCTTCTTCGAAAAGAGCGGATTTGATGATTTCAGTGCCATTCTCGGAATATCCTTTCGTCAGGAACTGCAGAGCCTTTGCCACCCTTTCCGGAGTCTTCTGAAGGCCTTCTCTATCACTGTCCTCCCCTATCAGGGCAAGTATCTCCTTTACATGCTCTGCGAGTTTGCATGTAGTATCTGCATCGTATTGTTCTATCATCTTGTAAGCCATAGCAGGGCAAATATACAAAAAAAGAAGGACACTCGTCAAAGAGTGCCCTTCGCGCTTTATTCATGCGTAACTATTTAACCTCCTTGATCTGCTCGAGATTGAGCGTTACCTTGGTGGTATAGGAATCGTTGTTATAGCTGAAATGGCCATTGATTACAAGGACACAAAGGTTGGTCTTTGAGTCAATCTCTACGCTTCCGGTAGCCTCTGCATTGAGGGCAAAGTTGCCTTCGACGTTAAGCTTGTATGAGAAAGATTTGCCGGAGAGCTTGAAGTCACCGACATAAGGTTTGGCCTTGCTGAACTTGACGAGGAATGTACCGTTCTTGGTGAGTGTCACGCTCTCGATTGCGTAATCCACGAAATCCTCTGCCTTGATGACCTGCTTTTTCTCGTTGATGTATTTGGCCATCTCATAGAGACTTGAGGCCTTGGAGCCTTCGAAAAGGTGGTCGACAGAAATCCCGTTGCCTTTCACTACTACATTTGTGGAATGAATCTTCCAGGAACTGTAGACGTCGTTTGTGCTGTTGCCGCTGTTGATTTCGGCAGCGCCGTTGTAATTTTCGCTGGGAGCATCGTCTCCGGTGCCTGTAGCTGTGATGGTGACGGTAGCGCCCTTGATCTCAACCTTACCGAAACCGAGCACATCGTAAACGCCGGCATTATAGGTAAAGGTGGTAACTGTTGTGGTCTCACCGTCATTGGATGACTTCAATGCATATTTGTCAGTGGTAATGATAGCATATCCGGACTCGGTGAATTCAAGGCTCTTGATTCTGTCTCCTTTCTTGTTCGTGACAGGAACAGGAGCGGAAGTAAGGTCAACGACAACTGCTTCCTTCACGAAAACAGGGGCTTCGACAGGCTTGGCGACATAATTGTCGGTATTGCCGTAGGGGTCATCATTGTTCTTATTGCAGGATACGAACACGGCCGTAGAAAGGGCTGCAATAACTAGAATGGTTTTAAATAACAGTTTCATATCACAGAATAATTAAAGATTATCAATATTTAGAAAAGACGGATGTTAAGGCCGATCCTGATGCAGGGAAGGAAGTCCTTGAGCACCGGAAGATCTCCGTTACCAGCCCTGTCGATCAGTTTCTCCTGTTTTCCCAGCCCGCCTACAAGGGGCTTACCGGTCAAGTCGAAAGAGTCGTGGTTATCGACGGTCGCACTGGTGATGCGAGAATCTTGCTTCAGTTTATAATCGCGTGCATATATTTCCAAACCGGATGTCTTGAGCAGTCCCAGATCGAGGCTGAGGCTGATGCTCTTCTTGAGGTTGCACACACGTCCCCAGCCTAATCCAAAGTAAGGCATCAAGTTCTTCTTTGCACGAACTCCGGCGTGAACGAAGCCTTTCGAATCGGTAGAAACAGTAATATGACCGGGATCGGTTTCTTCTTTGTATGATATAGAAGTCTTGGCATAGTCGTCCGTACTCAACTGTTCGACTCCGGTCAGGTCCGCCGTTACGTGAGCGATTTCACCATTGCCTCCGAAAAGACCTGCCGTAATGTGGAATGCGCTTTTCTTGGATGGATACAAGTCTATCAATCCGTAATACTTCATGCTCAGATCTGCTGTGACAGGGGTCTTCGACAAATCGATTGTGGTACCGCCGCCAAGGTCCCAGGTTTTGAGGTCGGCGACTGTCTTATAGGAATAAACGCTGCTGGTGAAATCATATCCGGCACGGAGAGCGACATGGCCGCCTACAGGCACACCGACATTGGCAGAAATACCGTCCATGATACCAGCGGCCAGACCCACTCCGAGATGATTGAAAAGCCCATAGGTCTTTTCCTTATTCTTCTCCTTGATTACCTTTACTTTGGGCTCCTTCACTTTCTTCTCCTTGACCTTCTTCTCTTTTACTGCCTTGACTTCCTCGGTCGTTGTCTCAGCAACTGTATCGGGAACCACGACTGTTTCCGGTTCTACTACGGGTGGAGTCTGGGGTACAACGTACTCTTGGGCTTTCATCGTTGCCGGAACAGATACCAGCAATGCAGCCAGGATAGCGAACGAATGTTTTTTCATATAAACTAGAAATAAAATGTTTCTATCTCAACAGGTTACAAATATATAAAAAAGATGACAAATACCAAAAATAGTTGCTTTTTTATTCTTTAGCTACAACCGGGTTGCCGTAAATATGCCAGAAGATATCCCTCAGTCTGTCCTTGTCCAGACGCTTTTCCGCACGGGAAAGCTTATGATCGGTGTATGCCTTGAACGCATCGAGTTCCTGGGGGGTATACATGTCTGAGTATTTGCCGCCTCCGTTCATGAGGTCATAAGCCATGTAGTTGGTCTTCCAAAGTTTATAGCCGGAAACTATCCTCTCGTCAAGAATACGGCGTATGGCCTGGTATCTGTCGTTTTTCTCATACCAGGATGCACGGGAAATCTCCGCCTCGCTGAGCGGTGCTCCGACGGAAAGATGCACTCCCCCCTTCCACTGCCGGATGCCGGTCAGGATGCTGTGCATGTCCTCGTTCTTTTTCTTGTGATACTCGCCGGTCGTTTCTCTGATGAGTATTTCGCGGGCCTTGCGGAAATCGCAGGGTTCGTATTCATAGGATATGGACATGGGAACTATGTTGAGTTCCTTGAAATTGGACTTGAAATCCCCCGTTCCGCTCATATCGAACATCTTCAGGAGTCCCTGCTCCGTTACGTCCAGCCCGTTCTTCGTTCGTCCTTCACGCTGGGCAATCCATACGGAACTCTTTCCGGAAACGATCTCGGAACGTATGAATTTGGAAAGGATCTGCGAAGACAGGTAGACTTCCCTGGCGGAAATGCCACGGATCACCGTTATCATACGGTTGGACCTCAGCAGAGCTTCCACCACCCCGTTCGCAAGCAGGTTGTTCCCCACGCATATCTCCGTCAAAGGCACATTGTTGAGCATCAGCATCCACTGTGTGAGAGCCGGGTCAAGAACTATGTCCCTATGGTTCGAGACTGCAAGGAACTTCCCGTCTATCCTGTGCAGATTGGCCACTCCATCATACGTAAAACCGGATGACGAGCGTCCTATGACGACGTTGACGGCCTTTGATACTACGGAGTACTGAAAGTCGTCTACTCCCTTGATATTCAGGAGAAGGTTTTTGAGAGTGCTTACCGGGAATTCGGGGAAAATGTACTTGCTGATGACCGGGAGAGCCGGATGGCGGGCAAGCTTCTGCATTGCGGCGACTACTTCTTCGTCGTTGTAAGGCTGGATATTTTCTAAATCTTCCATTTCATTCGTGTTTGAAAAGCAATGAACTGTCACCGTAACTCAGAAATCTGAATCCGTTCGACAGGGCAAAATCGTAAATGGTCTTCCAATCTCCACCGACAAATGCAGAGATAAGGAGAATGAGAGTGCTTTCCGGCTGATGGAAATTGGTTACCATCATGTCGACAATGCGGAACTTGAACCCCGGCACAATAATAATACGTGTACCAAGTTTCAGTTCTTCAAGAGAATTGGATTCAAGATACGAAATGATTGCCTCAAGTGATTCCTGCAAAGAATAACTGTATTCCCTCTCGTATGGGGCCCACTGGGCAATATCTTCCGGAACACCCTTTTCGATGATGGACACACCGGCATAATAAAGCGACTCGAGGGTACGTACAGATGTAGTGCCGACTGCGATGCAGGGACGGGTTTTATCCTTAAGTTTCCTGAGCAGGCTGATGCTTACCGAAAAAGGTTCACGATGCATTGGATGTTCCGCAACGCGAGAACTCTTCACAGGAAGGAAGGTGCCTGCACCTACGTGCAAGCAAACATTTTGAGTATCAATTCCTTTATCCCTAATTGCCTCAAGTACTTGTTCAGTAAAATGAAGCCCTGCTGTAGGGGCAGCGACAGAGCCTCTGATATGAGCATAAAGGGTTTGGTATCTTTCAATGTCTATCGCTTCTGTCTCCCTGTTAAGGTAAGGGGGGATGGGAACCTGACCACACTCCTCCAGCACACGGGAGAAGGCTTCACCACCCTTCCAGGAGAATTCGACCACACCGGTCTGCCCGTCTTTCGACACAAGTCTGGCCTTAAGATCCATGGCGTATAGCCCGGAGTTCTCGGGACAGTCATAATGCAGGATATCATCCTTCCAACGCTTCGAATTACCAATCACGCATTTCCAACTGCATTTTTCAGTAGCAGCAAAAATGGTATTGTACTCCGCCGGAGACACAGGCTCAAGACAGAATATCTCTATATGCGCACCGGAGTCCCGCAGGAAATGCATTCTCGCAGGCACTACCTTGGTGTCGTTGAACACCATCAGTGCTCCTTCAGGCAGATAATCGGGCAGGTTACGGAAAACGGATTCCACAGGCTTGCCATCCTTGTAGACAAGGAGTTTGGAGGCGTCGCGCTGAGGCAACGGATATTTCGCGATCCTCTCGTCGGGAAGAGGATAATTGTAATCTTCTATTCTGATATCAGGTATCATATAAACGCAAAGATAATCATTTATTCAGATAGTTTCTCAGGCGGTCCGCGCACTTATGTAAATGTGTTCCGATCGTTGAAAAAAAACTGTTTACAAGATTTACATTTTTAAAAACGTTGGCTCGGTTTTGTTTCGGTTACAAATGTTTTTCACATAATTCAACAATCCGAAAGCAAGGAACTATAAGAAATTATTATTGCGAAAATAATAGTGCATTTTTAGCTTGTAAATCAGATACTTATCTATTTATAACTAAATATATATATTAAATATGGTTCCCCTATTACTGCAACGTACGCAGCGAAACGGTGCCATGGTTGATATAAGACAAAAATAATTTTAATTATATGGTTTATTATCAAGAGATTTCATTGTTTTTTCTAATTCTTTGCTTTATAATAAATCTGCCTCAATTATGCCTTTCCCCCTATTTACATTTACAAAAATAAATTTTGTGTTTACTGTTTTAATTCTTACATTTGTAAAAATTTGTTAAGAAAAATGAACTCTCGTCTTCAACAGTTTTTGAGCGCTGAGAATCTCACGCAATCGCAATTTGCCGACAGCATCGGTGTCGCAAGGGCCAGCATCTCCCACATTCTTGCCGGAAGGAACAAACCGGGCTTTGAATTTGTCGAAAGTCTTGCCAAGCGCTACCCTGCCCTTAACCTGGAATGGTTCATAACAGGCAAAGGAAAAATGTATAAAACAGTGCCTGACGCAGTTGAAAACCATTTACCCGACTTGTTCGACGACTCTCCCCTGCCGGAACCCGTATATCCGGACAGAGAAGCTTTTATCGAAAGCAGTGCTATAGATAAACAAACTAAAACTCCTAATAATGAACGCACTATAACGAAGGTGCTGCTTTTCTACAGCGATGGCAGCTTCGAGGAGTTTACCAATAAATAGGATTATTTGGTAACTTTGCGCATTATGAGTATTATAAAAGCTTCAGTATGCACGATAGGGGATGAAATCCTGATTGGTCAGATAGTGGACACCAATTCATCGATGATTTCCAGGGCACTTGGAGAGCGAGGAATCAAGACGAGCCGTATGGTCTCCATTGCCGACAGCCGTTCCGACATTATCGGAACATTATCCAACGAATTGAACAACAACGACATAGTGATTTGCACCGGAGGGTTGGGGCCTACCAAGGACGACATCACCAAGGATGCTCTGGCCGAACTCTCGGGCAGCCATAAATATGTCAGGAACGACGAACAGGAGGCAATAGTACACCAGATTCTCCACGCCCGGGGACTCGATGTGCTGGACATAAACCTCCGCCAGGCCATGGTACCGGACACCTGCGAGGTCATAATAAACCATAGGGGCACGGCACCGATAATGGCATTCTGCTTCGACAAGTCCCGTTTCGGCCATGATGCAGTGCTCTATGCGATGCCGGGTGTCCCCTACGAGACAGAAGCCGCCCTGCCCGACGTCATCTCGCACATCTCCCGCCATTTCTCTTCGGAACCAATATTCCACAGAACCTTAATGACTTACGGGATAGCAGAATCGGCACTCTCAAAGCAGATCGAGCAATGGGAAGACGGGCTCCCTTCCGATATGCATCTCGCCTACCTTCCAAACCCTCTCACGGGCGTGCGCCTGCGCCTTTCCGTATATGGTGCCGGGGATGATGCGCAAAGACGCGTCAGCGAGCAAATAGAGGCCCTTAAACCGCTTCTTGGGGATTATCTGTACTCCGATTCCGACGACACTCTTGAAGGAACCATAGGACGCCTGCTGCGCGGCACAGGACGGACCCTGAGCGCAGCTGAATCCTGCACCGGAGGAGAGATCGCCCACCTTATAACCACCGTCCCCGGATCCTCTGGATATTTCCTTGGATCCGTCACTTCGTACGCCCCCGAAGTGAAGCAGAAAGTATTGGGGGTTCCGGCCGAAACGATAGAGAACAACGGCATCGTCAGCAGCGCTGTAGCCGAGGCGATGGCGGAGGGAGTAAGGAAACTTACGGGCAGCACTTTTTCGGTTGCCACCACCGGCTGGGCCGATGCATACGGCGACGATCGCGAACCCGCGGGAACTGTCTGGGTCGGAGTCTCCGGACCTGCTGGAACTTGCTCCAGGAGGTTCCAGTACAAGGCGGACAGAAAGCGGAATATCGAGCGCTTTTCAGCCTCTGCACTCAACTTTTTGCGGCTACAAATCTTAAAATACGATTTATCAGTTAAATAGCTGATATTCAATTAAAGTAACAATATCGTTAATTACTATAACAACATTGTTACTTTTACAATTATCAACTATAAACGCAGCTTATCTTTGTGCCGAAAGGACACGTAACAGATTGATATAGGCCACTTTGGCCATTATTTCCGAACTGACTCCCCTGCTTTTGAGATTTTCGAACAGACAAGGGAGTTTTTCTATGCTTTCGAGCCCTTTTGCGGTATGATTTATACCATCGTAATCTGTGCCTAAACCGACCCCGTCCTCACCCGCAACCGACAAGGCGTGGAGTATATGTTCACTGACTTTTGAAAGCTCAGGCATAGGCCGTCCGTCCGGATTGTCATCGTCAAAATCGGAGTATCGGTCCGACAGGAAACAAGGGAAAATACTCATGCAAGAGACCCCTCCGTTTGCGGCTATTCCGGCCAGAAGTTCATCGGGAAGATTCCTCTTGTGTGAACAAAGAGAACTGCAGCATCCATGGGTATAAGCGACAGGTTTGGATGAGCAATCCAGCACATCCCTAACCGTCGCGTTGGATGTGTGCGCGACATCCACCAGCATACCGACCGAATTCATCTCCCGGACCATTTCCTTTCCCCTGGGGCTGAGACCTCCCCAGGTTCCGACTCCGGTGCATGAATCGCAAAGCCCGTTGTCGGCGCTGTGACAGAGCGTGACATAGCGTACACCTTCTTTATAGAGGCGCTCCAGCATTCCCTTCCTGCCCAGCAGGGCTGAACCGTTTTCCAATCCTATGAAAACCGATACAAGCCCATTAGATGCGTTGTGACGCAAACTATTCTCGTCAAATGCGAAGGCCACACGGCTTTCGTTGGCCTCGACCTGCCGCTTGAGAGAGTCAAGCAAGACCAAGGCATAATCCGCAGCATCAGCCTCATTCAAGGAAGCCGGAATATAAAGGGCAAAGAAAGACGCTGTTATTCCCCCGCGCTGCATCTTCGGGAAGTCGACCTGGACTCTGGGATTGTCTTTGCCAAAGTCTCTTCCACGATACATCATCGTTGGAGCATCGCAGTGTGCATCAATTATATACATACCTTTACCTAATCTATCAATTCACCCCACTCGTCCGTTTTTGCATCAAGATCTCTCTTGCATTCAAGGTACTCCCGCGTGAGTTCCATGACATCGTCTCCCTCGCCGGGCGACGAAAGCACACCCTCTATCTGCTTCATACGGGCTTCCAGTTTTTCTATCTCTTTCTCGAGGAAATCCACCCGGCTCCTCCGTTTCTTCTCCTCCTTGCTCTTAGCCTTCATTTCCTGATAGTCGGCCTTGGCCGGTGCCGTAGCCGTATCCTTGGTGGAAACATCGTTGCTGCGTTCCAACTCCTGCAACGACTCCAGATGCCTTACATGAAGGAAATCTGCGACGCCTCCAAGAAACTCCCTCACGTGGCCGTCCCTGAACTCATATAACTTGTCGACAAGTCCGTCCAGGAAGTCACGATCGTGCGAAACAATAATCAATGTACCATCATAGGCCTTGAGTGCCTGCTTGAGTATATCCTTGGACTTTATGTCCATATGGTTGGTAGGCTCGTCGAGTGATAGCAGATTGTGGCTCTGCAGCATCAGCTTGGCCATGCCCAGACGGGCACGCTCTCCTCCGCTCAGGACGGACACGCGTTTGTCGATATCTTCGCCTCGGAAAAGGAACTGAGCAAGGATATCACGCAATTTTGTGCGAATCTCCCCTACTGCAATCCTGTCCAGAGTGCTGAATACGGTTTCCTTCTTGTCGAGTACATCTTCTTGATTCTGTGCAAAATAGCCAAAATCTACGTTATGTCCCAGGCGCGACTCCCCACTTATGGGCTCCAGCTCTCCTACTATCACGCGCATCATTGTAGTCTTGCCTTCTCCATTGCGCCCCACAAATGCCACCTTCTCTCCCCTCTTTATTTCTATCTCCGCATTCTTGAATACTACTTTTTGCGGATATCCTACAGTAAGGCCCGTACATTTATATACAATATCCCCTGAACGCGGTGCAGGAGGGAACTTGACCGTAAGGGTGGCGTTGTCCGTCTCGTCTATTTCAATCCTGTCCAGCTTTTCCAGAGCCTTGATACGACTCTGCACCTGATTCGACTTGGTTGGCTTGTACCTGAATGCACGGATGAAATCTTCCGTCTTCTCAATCATACGCTGCTGATTCTCGTAGGCGGCTGTCTGCTGGGCTATTCTCTCTGCACGCAGTTCGGTATACTGTGTATACGGCACCTTGTAATCGTATATGCTGCCAAGCATCAATTCAACCGTACGTTTGGTGACATTGTCCAGGAAACGCCTGTCGTGCGAGACTAGCATCACAGCACCTTTATATTCCTTAAGATACGATTCGAGCCATTCAATTGATTCGATATCCAGATGGTTTGTGGGTTCATCAAGAAGAAGCAGGTCCGGCTGCTTGAGCAGAATCTTTGCAAGCTCGATGCGCATATTCCAGCCCTGGCTGAAAGTTTCGGTGGGCCTGTCCAATTCTGATGAAAGGAAACCAAGACCCAACAGAGTGCGTTCAGCTTGAACCTTCGGTGGTTCGGAATGGAATACGGCAAGCCTGTCATTCAGCTCATTCAAATATTCAATCAACTGACCATATTCCGCTGATTCATAATCTGTTCTCTCCCCTAATTCTTTGGTGATTCTTTCTACTTCACTTTCCGCTTCATTACTCTCGTCAAAGGCGGTCATAGTCTCTTCTATAACGCTTCTCCCCTTATGGTGCTCCATAATCTGGGGCAGATACCCGATTGTAACGTGCTGCGGCTTGTCGACGCTGCCGGAGGTCGGGCTCATTTCACCGCAGATTATTTTCATCAGCGTACTCTTGCCTGCGCCATTTTTGCCAACGAGTCCGATCTTGTCGGACTCGCTGATATGGAAGTTGATGCGGGAGAACAGTTCCCAGCTGCCAAAACTTACTGTAAGATTGTTGATGGATATCATTTGTCGTATTTCTCCATCAACTTACGGAAGTGCTCCGGGCATGCCATTATCCGCCCTGTATTGCTGTCCAGGAAGCCAAGCGTCACCACACCATCGGCGCAAAGCACCCCATCCTGATTGTAAACAGCCTGCTTGACAATCAGTTTGGCAAGGGGCAGGCTCTCTATTTCGGCAGTAACCCTGAGCATATCTCCGATCTTTGCGGAAGCGTGGTATTTCACCTGTATGGAAGCAACCGGAAAGACAATGCCGTCGGCTTGGCACTTCTCGATGCCATAACCCCACGAAGAGATCATCTCGTCACGCGCGCACTCGAAATAGCGTATGTAGTTGCTATGATGCACGATACCCATGGGATCGGCCTCATAATAACGCACGGGGAAAGTGGTCTCGTAATGAATCATAGTCCAAGGGCTTTCAAAGAATTCTCAAGCGCTTCGATACGCTGCAGCGCATCTGCTTCCTTCTTTCGCTCTGCGGCAATTACTGCTTCAGGAGCGTGTGCGACGAATCCCTGGTTGGAGAGTTTGCTGCGCACGCCCGCAAGGAATTTCTGCTGATATGCAAGGTCGGCTTCGAGCTTGCTGCGTTCTTCGTCCACGTTGACAAAGTCTGCAAGAGGCACGCTCATCTGCACGGTTCCTACTATGAACGATGCGGCGGCTCCTTCTGCGGCACCTGCCTTCACGTTCACATTGCCGAGTTTGGAAAGCGCTGGATAGAGTTCAGCAAGACTCTCGTCGCCGACATAGAGATCCAGCATCTGCTTTGCGGGGATGCCTTTCTGAGCACGGATTGCGCGTATATTCACAATTGCGTCCTGCACAAGGGAGAACTTGCCGAGGAAGGTGGAATCGAACGGCCCCGCCACCGGCGTGCGCTGATACATAATGGTTTCTCCCGGATTGCGCTTGTCCATCACCTGCCAGAGTTCCTCGGTGATAAAAGGCATTACAGGATGTATAAGCTTGATGAGTTTGTCGAAGAAACTTACCGTGGCTTCGTAGGTTATGCCGTCAATGGCACCTCCGAAAGCAGGCTTCACGAGTTCGAGATACCAGCTGCAAAAGTCATCCCAGAAAAGCTTGTAGATAGCCATCAGGGCGTCGGAGATACGGAACTTGCCGTAGTGGTCCTCCACCTCCGTAATGGTGCGGCTGAGGAGATTGTCGAACCATTTGACGGCCTCGAGTGCATATGCAGGCTGTTCAGCCTTGGTGTCCACGCTCCAGCCGTTGATCAGCCTCCATGCGTTCCAAATCTTGCCGCAGAAATTGCGGCCCTGCTCCACCTGCGATTCATCGTAGAAGATATCGTTGCCTGCCGACGAGCAGAGCAGCATGCCTATACGCACAGCGTCTGCACCGTACTTGGCGATCAGGTCGAGGGGATCCGGGCTGTTGCCGAGGGTCTTGCTCATCTTGCGGCCAAGTTTGTCTCGCACGATTCCGGTAAGGTAAACATTGTGGAAAGGCACGTCGCCCATGAACTCGTTTCCGGCCATGATCATGCGGGCCACCCAGAAGAAGAGGATGTCCGGGCCGGTCACGAGGTCGTTGGTGGGATAATAATAGGAAAGATCCCTGTTGGGCTTGTGCTCCGGATGCCCCGGGCGTTCGGCGTCGAACACGCTGATGGGCCAGAGCCAGCTGCTGAACCAGGTGTCGAGGACATCTTCGTCCTGGCGCAGGTCGGCGGCTGTATATGCGGGATTGATGGCCTGGGCGGCCTTCAGTGCTTCTTCCGGAGTAGCTTCCACCACTATCTTGCCGTCCGGCAGATAATAGGCGGGAATCTGCTGGCCCCACCAGAGCTGGCGGGAGATGCACCAGTCGTGCACGTTTTCCATCCAGTGGCGGTAGGTGTTGCGGTATTTGTCGGGGATGAGTTTGACATTGCCGCTCTCCACAGACTCCAGGGCCTTCGCAGCAAGGTCTTCCATCTTGAGAAACCACTGCGCGGAGAGTTTGGGTTCGATGACGGCGTTGGTGCGCTCGGAATAGCCCACGGGAGAGGTATACTCCTCCACTTTTACAAGATTGCCGGATTCTTCCAGCAGCTTCACTATGTTCTTGCGGGCTTCGAAACGATCCTGGCCAACAAGGATCTGCGCCTTCTCATTCAGGCGGCCGTGGTCGTCGATGATGTCCATCACGGGCAGATTGTGCCTGAGGCCGATTTCATAGTCGTGGGCATCATGAGCAGGAGTAACCTTGAGGCAGCCCGTACCGAAATCCATCTCCACATAATCATCCTCGATTACGGGTATCTCCCTGTTGATGAGAGGGATAAGCACCTTCTTGCCATGCAGGCGGAAATGCCTTTCATCCTTTGGATTGACGCAGATGGCTGCATCGGCCATGATGGTCTCCGGACGTGTAGTGGCAATTACAAGATAGTCGTCGGTAGGATTGCCGGCACCGTCGGAAATATAATACTTGAGATGATAGAAATGGCTCTTGGTATCGCGGTGGATAACCTCTTCGTCGCTTACTGCGGTGAGGCCTTCCGGATCCCAGTTGACCATACGGACTCCCCTGTAAATCAAACCCTTCTTGTAGAAATACACGAAGGTGTTGATCACGGCCTTGGAGAGTTCGGGATCCATTGTAAACTTGGTGCGGTCCCAATCGCAGGAGGCACCCAACTTGCGAAGCTGCTTGAGGATGATTCCTCCGTGCTCCTCCTTCCACTCCCATGCGTATTTGAGGAACTCTTCACGCGTGATATCCTCTTTGGAAATACCCATTCCCTTGAGCTTTGCCACGACCTTGCTTTCGGTGGCGATGGATGCGTGGTCCGTTCCGGGCACCCAGCAGGCATTCTTGCCATCCATGCGGGCCTTGCGGATGAGCACGTCGTTAAGGGTGTTGTTGAGCACGTGGCCCATATGAAGGATACCCGTCACATTCGGCGGGGGGATTACGATGGTATAAGGTTCACGGGAATCAGGCTCCGAATGGAAGCACCTGTTGTTGATCCAATAAGAATACCATTTTTCCTCCACTTCGGAGGGATTGTATTTAGCGTTCAGTTCCATAATCTGCAAATTTAATCAATTCCTCGTAAACTTTATGTACGGGGAAGCCCATTACATTATAAAATGAGCCGTCAATTCCGGTAATGGCCGCATAGCCTATCCATTCCTGGATGCCGTAGGCTCCGGCTTTGTCATAAGGGCGGAAAGTGTCTATGTAATAATCGATTTCTTCTTCGCGTAGTTCGCGGAAATGCACCCGGGTCGAATCGCTTACCGTTTCACAATGATCCTTATCGCGGACGGTTACCGCAGTTATCACCTCGTGAGTGCGTCCTGAAAGAGTCTTGAGCATCTGCACAGCCTCTTCTCTGGAGTGGGGCTTGCCCATGATCAGCCCGTCGAGCAGCACCATGGTATCGGATGTAATGAGGATTTCGTCCTGTTCCAATGGCCGGTGGAAGCCTTTCGACTTGCCTTCCGACATCAGCGCCGGGACCTGCGAGTGCGGCACGCCGGCCCCGAAGTTCTCCTCAAAGTTGTTGCGCGTATCCACCTCAAAATCAATGTTCAGGCCAGACAGCAACTCGCGCCTTCGGGGAGAATTGCTTGCCAGAATCACTTTCTTTCCCTTCAGGTCCATCGCTAAAAAATCTTCACGAAATCGTCATCTTCGAAATACCACTTGCCCTGAGCGCGCAGGACCTTCTCGATAAGTTCCCGCAGACATCCCTTCCCGCCAGGGAGATCGCAGAGATAATCGGCCACCTTGACCGCATCGCGCGCAGCATCGGCGGGCACTGCACCTATCCCGGCGGCCTTTATCACAGGCACATCAGGTACGTCGTCGCCTATGTAGAGAACCTCGGAGCGGTCCAGGCCGTGACGGGCGCAGAAATCATCCAGAGCCGTTATTTTGCCCCTGCACTGCATATAAATATCTTCCGGGGCCATTCCGCAGGTCGTAAAGCGGTTGCGCACCCCTTCGGTCTCCCCTCCCGTGAATACGGCGAGATGATAGCCCCGCATGAGGGCCACTCTGATTGCGAAACTGTCTTTGGCGTTGAAAACCCGCACCATTTCGTGACTGTCGTATGCAAGCAGGCTGCCATCGGTAAGGACGCCATCCACGTCAAATGTGATGGCCTTGATTCTTTCCCAGCTGCTCATTACGACTTGGCGCCCCCTCCCTGCATCATATCGGCGAGATTAAAGGTATTGCCGGTCGCAGCACCTTCGAGCATGATCTTTCCGAACTGCGACTCGTATTTGCCAACATTCTCTGCGAGGGCGTTCAACAGGCGCTTTGCATGCTCAGGACTCATGACCACCCTGTTGTTGATCTTAGGGCCTGGCATTCCCGGAAGTGTACTGGCGAAATCTATAACGAATTCACTGCGCGAATGCGAGATGATTGCGAGATTGGCGTATGAACCGCTGGCTATCTGGGGATCCAGATTGAGGTTCATCTTGTTTTCTTTGTTACCGTCCATAGTTGTCAATTGTTTTACGGTGCGAAGATACATAAAAAAAATGAGCTGTGACCCTCACGGGCAACAACTCATCTAACCACATAATTAATAACACTAAAACTAATAACCAATAGGCTGAAGGATCAGAACGACCACTTACTCAACCCGACTACAAAGGTACAACAATATTTTTTAATTGCAAATATTTTTTAAAAAATTTTTCAAAAATTTTAAAAATGATTACATCGCTTGGTTTTTTGATTCTGCCTTTGACTGGAATCTGTCCATGTCTATGATGAAACGCTCGTGCGTACCTTCTCCAATCAATCCGCATTCATCGTACGCTGCGACCTTGAAAACAAGTCTTCTACAATCTATTTCAACAAGTTCCGTTTCGGCCCATACCTTCAACCCTGCCGGAGTAGCTGAACAATGTGACACATTGATTCCTGTACCGACTGTATTTTGTCCCTCTTCAAGATAAGGCTCCACAGAAATGACGGCAGTCTTCTCCATAAGCGCTATCATCATGGCGGTAGCAAACACCTTGACTCTGCCGCTGCCGATATTCTTTGCTAGCAGTTCCTCTGTTACTGTTTCTTCCTGTCTTCCTGTTATACCGATTTCGAGCATACCTTTTAAATAAATAAAGGCCGGCTAATTGTGCCGGCCTCATGTTGGAGGTGCGAAGCGGAATCGAACCGCTGTACCAGGTTTTGCAGACCTGTGCCTAACCGCTCGGCCAT
>CAMNAD010000007.1 GCA_946530505.1 uncultured Bacteroidales bacterium | reverse complement strand
ATGAAAGAAACACTGAAAAAACTCTATCTGTTATGAGCGAAATAAGCCTCGAACGATTCAACGAAGTAATGGATGCTCTGGAGAAGGGCGAGGTGCGCGTGGCCGAAAAGGTGGACGGCGTCTGGAAAGTGAATTCCTGGGTGAAGGAGGTGATACTTGCAGGATTCCGGCTGGGGACCATTGTGGAGATGCCGGGCGGATTCCTGGACAAGGACACCTTCCCCGTGCGGAAGTTCACCCCGGCAGACGGCGTACGCATCGTTCCGGGCGGAAGCGCGGTGAGGCGCGGGGCCTACATGGCTCCGGGCAGCATCATCATGCCGCCGGCGTACGTAAACGTGGGCGCTTATGTAGATTCCGGCACCATGGTGGACTCCCACGTGACCATAGGTTCCTGCGCCCAAGTGGGCAAGAACGTGCACGTGTCGGCTTCCACCCAGATAGGCGGGGTGCTGGAGCCTGCCGGAGCAACCCCGACCATCATCGAGGACGGAGCTTTCGTGGGAGGCAACTGCGGAATCTACGAAGGCACAATTGTGCAGGAAGGGGCCGTAATCGCAAGTGGCGTGATAATCACCTCTTCCACGGCGATTTACGACGCGGTAAAAGGAGATTTTATCCGCCGTAACGCTGAGGGACGAATCGTGGTGCCGAAGAACGCCGTGGTAGTGAGCGGCAGCAAGCCCATCGTCAAGGGCCCCGCGGCCGAAGCAGGCGTACATCTCTACTGCCCCGTCATCATCAAATACCGTGACGACAAAACCGCCGGCAGCGTGCAGCTGGAGGAGTTGCTTCGCTAATAGTGGCGGCTAACTGGTTGAACATCAGCTCTTTAAATGGTATGCCCTTCCTTTATTACAAGGAAGGGCATACCCGTTATTTGCTTGGAAATCATGATGTTAGCCGCCACTAAGCGAGCTAAGAAGTGTTGCGAGCCGGGCAGTGAGGGCACGGCGGCTGTAGTCGGATGCCGCTGCTGCGCGATGGCGTTGTTCCGGCCGGGCAATGCCCGTACTGGGCTCCCCTTGTGGGACACAGACGGGCCCTTTGCCCGCCGCGGATGGCACAGCAGCGGCATCCCGAATAAACGCAGACGGATCTGCATCCCAATCGTACATTATGCCGGTGCCTGTTGCACGCAGAAGCTCCGCGGCAGCACTGTCGGTAGGGCCGACTCCCAGAATTGCGGCTGCGGTCGCCTGCGTTGGCGTTTCAGCGGCCAGGGAATGCAGGTGTCGAGCTCCTTTTTCCGGGACACGGACCTGCCCTTTGCTTTTCGCGGAGGGGCCTGCAGCGGCCGCCATACACTCAAAGATTTTCCCGGGATAAACCTTGGAATATTCGGAACCATGACGCAGGGGAAGCAGGATGATATCCGCCTGCCTCAACTCGGCAACGGACTCAGGATGAGGAAGATAGCCAAGAAGTTTCAGCTGCGCACCAAGTCCTGCCTCAACAATGGAATCAACGATTTCGGGATCCACCTTACCGGCAAGACGGATTTCCAGCCGCTGCGCGAAATCCGACGATTCGGAACACAGACCGGCCAGGGCGTTCCACAGTTCCAGAGGATTACCGTCGGAAGCGAAAAGCCCGGTATGCACGATGCGGAACTTGCCGTCGGTGCGCTCATGCAAATCCACGGCAAAATCGGATTCATCGTATCCGTTCGTAATCAGATGCACCGGAGTAGAAGTGCGGGCGGCGAAATCCGCCTGCACGCGCGGAGTCACCGAAATGACTGCCGTAGCCTCGTCCAGCACGGACTTCTCCAGCCGGAAATGGCGGCGCCGCACCCACGGCAGCAGGGGCAGATTCTCGAAAAAGAACATCTTTGTCCACGGATCGCGGAAATCAGCCACCCACGGCACTCCGAGACGCCGGTGAAGCCCACGGCCGATAAGATGCACCGACTGTGGCGGGCCTGTGGTAACTATCACATCCACAGGATGTTCCTCAAGATACGAACACAGGAACTTCACCGACGGGCGCACCCATCCGGCACGCGGATCCGGCACGAAGAGGTTGCTGCGTATCCACAGCATCAGCCGCTGTTTCCAACTCTTTTTCTGGGAATTGATGGGATTCACCCCGGACCCCTTCGCCGAGCCTCGCCCCATCAGCTTGTGATAGATGGCATACGGCTCACGGATAGGGCGCTTCAGGACCTCCACCTCATCAGGAATCTCCGCCAGAAGGCTTTCGTCCACGGCAAGTTGCTCGGGATTGGACGGAGTGTAAATTACCGGCTGCCATCCCTGCGAAGGCAGATACTTCGCGAACTTCAGCCAACGCTGCACTCCCGAACCTCCGGTCGGAGGCCAGTAGTAGGTTATGACTAGCACCCTACGCATCGAGTCCAATTTCTTCTTTCATCGCCCGGAGCAGGTCGAAGGCCTGCATCGGCGTCATGTTGTTGAGGTCGGCGGATTCGAGGCGCGCCCGCAGAGCCGAAAGTGTAGGGTCGTCCAGTTGGAAGAGATTCAGCTGCACTGAGCCGTCGTCCTGCACTGCACCGGCGGAGGCTACCGCCTTGACGCTGTTCTCCTTGCGTTCAAGGTCCTTCAGGGTGCGCTCAGCACTCTCCACGATCTCGCGCGGCATTCCGGCCAAGCGTGCCACGTGGATACCGAAGCTGTGTGACACTCCGCCCTCGGTCAGTTTCCGCAGGAAGATCACATCCTTCCCCACCTCCTTAACGGCGATATGGTAGTTCTTCACGCGAGGGTAAATCTCTTCGAGGTCGTTGAGTTCGTGGTAGTGCGTTGCGAAGAGTGTCTTGGCCCCCTTGCCGAATTTGTGAATGTACTCCACCAGGGCGCGGGCTATGCTCATGCCGTCGTAGGTCGAGGTACCGCGCCCGATCTCGTCGAGCAGCACCAGGGAACGCGCGGACAGGTTGTGCATTATCATCGATGTCTCAAGCATCTCCACCATGAAGGTGGATTCGCCGCGGGAGATGTTGTCGGTGGCGCCGACGCGGGTGAAGATCTTGTCGAAATACCCCATGCGCACCGAGTCGGCAGGAACGAACGAGCCCACCTGCGCCATCAGCACTATCAGGGCTGTCTGCCGCAGCAGGGCGGACTTACCTGCCATGTTCGGACCGGTCAGGATCATTATCTGGGTGGCGGACGAGTCGAGGTGCACGTCATTCGGCACATATTCCTCGCCCGGGGCCATCAGGGTTTCGATTACAGGATGGCGGCCCGCCTTGATGTCCAGCACACTGCCGGAATCCACCTCCGGGCGGCAGTATCTGCGCTCGATGGCCTGAACGGCGAAACCGGAGAGTACGTCGAGCTGCGAGACGACGTCGCAGTTGGCCTTTATGTCGCGAATGCTCTTCTGCACCTCGGCCACCAGTGCTGCGTAGAGGCGGCTTTCGAGCTCGTAGATGTTGCTCTCGGCATTCAGGATCTTCTGCTCGTACTCCTTGAGCTCCTCCGTTATGTAGCGTTCGGCCCCGACCAGGGTCTGCTTGCGCACCCACTCGGGAGGCACCTGGTCCTTGAAGGTATTGCGGACCTCCAAGTAGTAGCCGAAAACGTTGTTGTATCCAATCTTGAGCGACGAGATTCCGGTGCGCTCCACCTCGCGGGCCTGCATCTGCAGCAGATAATCCTTGCCGCCGGTGGACAGTTCGCGGTATTCGTCCAGGGTCTTGTCCACTCCGGGGGCGATGACTGGGCCCTTGCCTATCTGCGCGGCGGGATCCTCCGCCATTGTGGTCTCGATGCGGGCAAGCAGCTTGCCGCAGTTCTTCATCCCCCTGATCAGCTTGTCCAGGGCTTCGACGCCGGTGTCGGAGCAGAGGGTCTTGATGGGTTCCATCTGCCTCAGGGACCTCCGCAACTGCATCATCTCGCGGGGCAGGATCTTGCCCGTGGCCGCACGTGCGAGGATGCGCTCGAGGTCGCCCACATCGCCGATAAGACGGCGGATTTCATCGAGAGGGCCGTCGTTGTCGTAGAAGAACTGCACCACGTCGTAGCGGGCGTTCAGGGCGGCGCGGTCCATTATCGGCATCGACAGCCAGGACCTCAGCAGGCGCGCGCCCATGGGAGAGGAACAGCGGTCGATCACGTCCACCAGGCTGGTGCCCTCCTTGCCCGCGTTTGAGGCGAATATCTCCAGATTCCGTATGGTGAAACGGTCCATCCACACGAACTTGCCTTCGTCGATGCGGGAGATGCTGCAGATGTTCTGCAGCCCGCTGTGATGCGTCTGTTCGAGGTAGTAGATGAGGGCTCCGGCAGAGCAGAGGGCCAGGGGGAAGTTCTCCACCCCGAACCCCTTCAGGGAATCTACCCTGAGCTGGCTGCGGAGCTTGTCGGCCGCGGAATCATACACGAACGCCCATTCTTCGAGCGGAGTGATATAGTAGTCGCCGAAGCGCTCGCGGACGGCTTTGAGGCAGTCGCGCTGGACCACCAGTTCCTTGGGGGAGAAGGAAGCCAGCAAGGTGGAGATATAGTCGGAGGAGCCCTGCGCCACGCGGAAGGTTCCGGTAGATGCGTCCAGGAAGGCGGCGCCGACCTCGGCATTGTCGAAGGTAAGCCCGCAGAGCCAGTTGTGCTCCTTCTGTTCAAGCATCCCCTCTCCAAACGCGACCCCTGGGGTAAGAATCTCTGTCACACCGCGTTTGACCAGTTTCGCCTGGGCGAGCTTGGGATCTTCCAGCTGGTCGCAGATGGCAACTTTGTAGCCAGCGCGCACGAGTTTGGGAAGATACTGCGCAAGGGCGTGATGGGGGATGCCCGCCATGGGAGTGTCGCCCTTCTCGCCGTTGGACTTTCGCGTGAGCACTATCCCCAGCACCTTGCTGGTGATGAGCGCGTCGTCGCTGTAGGATTCATAAAAATCCCCTACGCGAAAGAGCAGCACCGCATCCGGGTTCTGCGCCTTCACGCTGAAATACTGCTTGAGCAGCGGGGTATCTTCCTTGGGTTTTGCCATATCAAGGCAAAGATAAGAAAATTACAGCAGATTCGTCACGGCGATGGCGACTATCATCACGGGGGCGACGTAGCGGATGAGCATGTAAACAAAGCGGTAGCGCACATAGTGCAGCACCCGCTCGCGGGGCATCTTCCAGCCCACGATAAGGGCGAAGGCCAGGGCGCCGATCATCATCAGCACGTTGGAGGAGATGAAGTCGCAGGTGCTGAACACGCGGGGGGCCACCGCGCAGGCGCTTCCTAGCAGGGCCGCAGCCCCGAACACGGCAAGGACTGCATGCGAGCGGCGCATCCCCTTCTGGTCCACGAGCCAGGCCACCACCACCTCCAGCATGGAAATCGAGGAACTCAGGGCGGCTATCAGAATTGCAAGGAAAAATACTACCGGCAGCACCACTCCCATCCGGGAGAAAATCACCGGGAGGGTTTCGAATACCAGCGAAGGGCCGGCGGCGGGTTCTATCCCGGCAGCGAACACTGCCGGCATGATGGCGAATCCCGCTATCAGGGCGAAGACAGTATCGAAAAAGGCTGTCCAACCACCTGCACTGAGGATATTCTCATCTTCCTGCATATAGGAAGAGTAGGTGAGAATGGTGCCGACGCCCAGCGACAGGCTGAAGAAGGACTGGCCGAGCGCGGCAGCGACGGCAGGCCCGTCAATCTTGCTGAAGTCGGGTTTTACTAGATATTCCACCCCCTTTTCCGCACCAGGAAGGCGCAGGGATACAATCGCGATCAGCACTACCATCAGGAAAAGGACAGGGATGGAGATCTTCGAGAATCGGCCTATGCCCTTGTCAACCCCGGCCCCCACTATCATCGCCGTAAGGCCGAGGAACACGAGCATGCAGCTCACGCTCTCCACCGGAGAGCCGCCCATGGAGGCAAATACCGTCTTGGCCTCGTCCAGCCCCAGGCCGCTGAAACCACCGGCGCAGGAACGGATCAGATAATCGAAACTCCATCCTCCCACCACGCTGTAGAAAGACAGGATGATAAATGAAGCGAGGATGGCGACATAGCCCACCTTCCTGCTTTTGGGTGCAAGGCTTTCCAGGGCGCCGAAGGTGTCTTTTCGGGTCGCCTTGCCGATGATGGATTCCGCGAAGAAGATGGGGAGGCTGACCAGCAGACAGCAGGCGATGTAGATGATGATGAAGGCCGCTCCTCCGTGCTCACCGACCATATATGGGAAACGCCAGATATTGCCCAGGCCCACGGCGGACCCGGCCATCGCCATTATGGCAGCGAAGCGGCTGCTAAAATTCCCCCTACCTTGCGACATTCAGATCTTCCAGCAGAGATTTCACCCGTCTGGGCACATATCGGGGACTGAGAGGATCGGCCTCCTCCGGGCAGGACCTCTTGAAATATACGATGCGGCCCGTCCTGGTGTCGGCAACCAGCAGATATATTCTGGAATCGTAGCGTTTCAATTCTTCGTCGACGAATACCGGCAGTTTTTCCCAGACAAAACCCTCGGAATAAACCAGCAGCGCATATCTGCTCGAATAAGTGGAGAGGAATGCGTGCATCGCCGATGGCAGACGGGTGCTTTCCAGTTTCCTTGGCTCTATGCTCGCAAGCCATTCGTAGTCGCGGTCAAGGGATTCCTGATTGCTGCGGCCGACGACCGTTATAACCTTGTTGAGTGGCAGGCCGGAAGTTTCGACGGTGGTTCCGATGAGCAGTTCGGAAACCGCAGACAGGCTGTCCGAATAATAGAAATGCCCGTCGTTCGCGAGGACATCCACCCTGCTGTAAGGGGCGACAATGGTGATTTCGTTGATGACGGGGGCCGTTTCCGCAACGTATTTTGGAGCGGAGCAGGCGCATGTCAGGGTGGCGAGGGCGACAAGAATCCTATTTCTTTTCATAGACGACGAATTCAAATTCGTATCCTGTTTCGGGATCGACATGGGTTTCAGAAACGCTTACCTTCTTCCAGATCTCCGGGTCTATCACAGGGAAGAAGGCGTCTGCATCCTTCACCTCGGTATGCACGTGGGTGATGTAAAGACGGTCCATCTCAGGCATCGCCGCCCTGTAGACAGAGGCGCCTCCCATAATGAAGCACTTGTCCTTGCCCGTGGCCTCGGCCTCCTTGTAGGCCTCCTCGAAAGAGTAAACGCAAGTTGCCTCCGGGATGGGTTCTCCCCCCAGGTTGAGCACTATGTTTTTGCGGCCTTTAAGCGGACGAAAAGGTAGGGAGAAATAGGTCGTACGGCCCATTATGACGGGATATCCGCGGGTGACGGACTTGAAATACTGAAGGTCTTCGGAGATATGCCAGGGGAGTTCTCCCTTGACACCTATTCCGTAATTGTCGGCTATTGCGACGATGAGACATTTGAGCATAAGCGATGCGTTTTGATTTTCAAAGATAATTATATTTTGCGGGATTATTGTTATCTTTGAGGATACAACCAATCATTGTTTTTTATGGCAAAGATCAGCAAAGAACTCTGGGGCAAGGCCCAAGGCAAGGAAATCTATAAATACAAGATGGTAAACGATTCCGGCGCATACGTGGTGCTGGGCAGCGTTGGGGCGGCGATCGTGGAGATTCACGTTCCGGACCGCGACGGTAAACTTGGCGACGTAGTGATAGGCTATCCTGTGCCGGAGAGCTACTTTGCCGACGGCCCCTGCTCCGGGAAAGTGCCGGGGCGCTATGCCAACCGCATTGCCAAAGGTCATCTGGAGATTGAAGGAAAGGTGTATGATCTTCCCATCAACAACGGGCCCAACCATCTGCACGGAGGTCCCGAGGGATTCCAGAACCAGGTCTGGGACAGCCGCATCGACGGCGACGCCGTAGAGTTCATGTACTTCTCTCCCGACGGAGAGATGGGATACCCCGGCAATCTGAAAGTGACCGCCCGTTATGTTTGGACGGACGCCAACGAGTTGGAACTCACTTTCGCCGCGCAGACGGACGCCGACACGGTGGTAAATCTCACAAATCACGTGTATTTCAACCTCGACGGGGAGGGCTCAGGCAGCATAGAGAAGCATCTGCTCAAGCTCAACGCCTCCGAGTATCTCCCCACGGACGACACTCTCATCCCCGAGGGAGAATCGCAGCCCGTGGCAGGCACCCCGATGGATTTTGTTACGGAGAAGGAGATAGGCCGCGACCTGCACGCGGACTTCCCGGCAATCAACTACGGCAAGGGCTTCGACGCCTGCTGGGTGATTGACGGGCGCATCGACGGACAGCTCGCCGAATGCGCGGAACTGTCTTCTCCCGCCAGCGGACGGATTCTCAAGGTTTACACCACCCAGCCGGGAGTGCAGGTTTATACCGGAAACTGGCTGAACGGATGCCCCGAAGGCAAGAACGGCCATGTATATCACGACTATGACGCCGTGGCCATCGAGTGCCAGCACTTCCCCGACAGTCCCAACAAGGCGGACTATCCTTCCACCCTGCTGAAGCCGGGCGAGACTTTTGAACAGGCGATAATCTGGGCTTTTGGAACATTATGAAACAGTATCTCGACTTGCTGCGGCACATCCGCGAAAATGGCGTTGTCAAGCACGACCGCACCGGCGTAGGGACTCAGAGCATTTTCGGATATCAGATGCGCTTCGACCTTTCGGAGGGCTTTCCTCTCCTGACCACGAAGAAGGTGCATCTGAAGTCCATTATTTATGAACTGCTGTGGTTCATTTCCGGAGATACGAACATCAAGTACCTGAAGGATCACGGTGTGTCCATCTGGGATGAATGGGCCGATGAAAACGGCGACCTGGGCCCCGTCTATGGACATCAGTGGCGCAGCTGGCCCGCTCCGGACGGACGCAGCATCGACCAGCTCTCGCAGGTGATTGAAACAATAAAGAACAATCCCGATTCGCGCCGTATGCTGGTGTGTGCCTGGAACCCGGGCGAAGTGGACAAGATGGCCCTGCCTCCCTGTCACTGTCTCTTCCAGTTCTATGTGGCGGACGGCCGGTTGAGTTGCCAGTTGTATCAGCGCAGCGCGGACACCTTCCTCGGCGTGCCCTTCAACATCGCGTCATACGCTCTTCTCACCATGATGATAGCGCAGTGCTGCGGGCTGAAGCCCGGAGAATTCATCCACACTACGGGCGATACGCACATCTACCTCAACCACTTCGACCAGGTAGCCGAGCAGCTCAGCCGCGAGCCAAGGCCCCTGCCCAAGATGCTTCTTAACCCCGACGTGAAGAGCGTCTTCGACTTCAAGTACGAAGACTTCACCCTGGTGGACTACGACCCCTGGCCGGCAATCAAAGCCCCGGTGGCGGTGTAGCGGACTCCTTGAACATTCTTTAAGCACCCCTTCCAGTACATTTGTTCCCAAAAACCCTTGATTTTGGGAACAAACCTTTGCTTTTCCGGTGTTTGTTCCAAGAATTGGCCGGTTTCGGGAACAAACCTGTAGTTTCGTGGCGTTTGTTCCGGGAAATGCCTGTTTTTGGGAACAAACGTACGGGTTTTGGGTATTTGTTCCGGAAAATGGCCTTTTTTCGGAACAAATTAAAATAATATTGACAAGGTCCGGGGTTTTTACTATCTTCGCTGAACGCTGCCTTTTGTGCGGTGGATTTGATCGTTGGATTATTAAATGGCAGTGCTATGCAAGCTTCTTCTTCCGGACTTCTGTCCCCCTCCCGGCAGGAACAATCCTGCGAATTGAACTTTATGAACGGCAGTCCTTTCTGGCACATCTGCACAGACGGGCAGTCGATGGAGATTATCTGTGAAACGGCTGAAGATTACAAGTTCGCGGTGACGGTAATTGCAATCGCCGCCGCACTTACCGGGGTGAAGATCCTGACTTTTCAGGTAATGAGCAACCATATTCACGTGATTGTGGAGGGTTTGGAGACGATGTGCCGGGACTTCTTCTCAGAAGTCAAAAGAAGACTGCGGCGCTATAGGAACAGCGACGGCCGCTTCGCAAGTTTCGAAAAGTTCGAGGCATCATATATCCCAATAGAAAACCTGCGGACTATGCGGTACGAATTAGCATACACCAACCGGAACGGCTATTTGTCGAACCCGGCGTTCACCCCATTTTCTTATCCGTGGGGAGGCGGATATCTGTACTTCAATCCACAGGCATACACCACTGATGCCCGGCCCTGGGGTGATTTGACAAGGGATGAAAAGTTGAAACTTTGCAGAAGCCGGGTCCCTGATCTGCCGGACGGATATATGATCAAGGACGGCCTGATTCTTCCGCAGAGCTTTTGTGCAATCAGATACGGCGAAAGTCTGTTCCGTGACGCTCACCAGTATTACTCTATCGTATCCAAAAACTATGAGGCATATTCGGAGATCGCCAAAAGGCTGGGGGATTCTGTGTTCCTGACTGACGATGAGATGTTTGCGGCATTATCTTTGCTAGCCAAGAAGAAGTACGGCGACGGCAGGGTTACCCTTCTTCCAAATAATTCGAAAATAGAATTGGCCAAAGCCCTGCGGAGCGACTACAATGCCTCGCAAGGGCAGATTCAAAGGATGCTTCGTTTGGACAGGGGGATTGTCTCCGAATTGTTCGGCCGCCAAACTTGATTGACGCATTTCCGTTTGTTCCGGAAAATGCCAGTTTTTGGGAACAAACATCCGTTTTTTCGGCATTTGTTCCGGAAAATGCCAGTTTTTGGGAACAAACATCCGTTTTTTCGGCATTTGTTCCGGGAAATGCCGGTTTTTGGGAACAAACGTCCGTTTTTTTGGCGTTTGTTCCGGGAAATGCTGGTTTTCGGGAACAAACGTGCGGGTTTCGAGTATTTGTTCCGAAAAATGGCCGAAAACGGGAACAAACCTACAGAGAACGGGGAGGGCGGTGCAGCCGGAGGCGTGAATTTTGCATCAATAAGCAAGGATTCGCAAAGTGGCGATTTTAACATATATGAAATTGAGGATTCTGGGGGCCGCACTGGCCTTTGTAATACTACTATCGGGAACGGGAGCGGCAGCACAGACCGGAGCGGCAGTTCAAGCCAGACCGGCAGCACAGACCGGAGCGCATGCGCAGTCCGGCCGGGCGACCGTCAGCGGATATATTACTGATGCCAAAACCGGGGAGACGCTGATCTCCGCAGGTGTAGTGGCACGCAAACCGGCAAAAGGTGCGGGCCAGGCGGGCGAAGGCATAGCGAGCACGAGCCAGGCCGGCGAGGAAAAGGCCGGCGAAGGCAAAGCGAGTGCGGGCCTGGCGGGCACGGAAAGCGGCATTACCGGAGCTGTGACCAATCCCTACGGATTCTACACCCTCACGCTCGGGAAAGGCCGGCACGAACTCACCTTCTCCTATATGGGATATTCCGACCAGACTCTGACGGTTGATCTCCAGAGGGACACCACAATAAACATCACCCTCAACCCCGACCTGCAACTCAGCAGCGCCACGGTAGTAGCCACCAAGGACGCGGGCATACTCTCCACCAAAATGAGCGCCATCGAGGTGCCCGTGACGGTGATTCAGCAGACTCCCACTCTCTTCGGAGAGGCGGACGTGCTGAAGACCATACAGCTGATGCCGGGCGTGCAGGCGGGAACGGAAGGATTCTCAGGCATTTACGTGCGCGGAGGAGGCCCGGAGGAGAACCTGCTGCTGCTCGACGGCATCTCCCTCTACAACGCCGAGCACCTGCTGGGCATCTTCAGCATCTTCCAGCCGGAGGCGGTGAAGAAGGTCACCCTTTACAAGGGATCTTTTCCCGCCAGGTACGGCGGCCGAATCTCCTCCATCATCGACATCCGCACCAACGACGGCAATATGAAGGAGACGCACGGCACGGTGAGCATAGGTGCCATCAGCGACCGCCTGCACCTCGAAGGGCCCATCATAAAAGACAAACTGGCCTACTCCATCAGCGGACGTGGAATGCACACCGTGTTCTTCACCCCTATCCTCGAGGCGAAGGGCCTCCACGGGAACTACTTCTTCTACGACCTCAACGGCAAGCTCAGCTGGCGCATCTCCGACAGCGACCGCCTCTATTTCAACGCCTACAACGGCCGCGACATTTTCTATTACAAGGACAAGAGTTCCGGCAGCGGCACGGCCTATTACGGAGACGAGGCCCGCAGCCACTCCTATTCCGAGTCCGACAACATAGACATACGCTGGGGAAACACCCTAGCCGCACTCCGCTGGAACCACGTCTTCAACAGCAAACTCTTCTCGAACACCACCGTAGCCTATACGCGCTACAAAATGAAGGTCGGCTTCGACATCGAGAACGTGGATGTTTACGACGGAGTGAAGAGCAAGGATATCTACACTATCGACTACCACTCCGGCATGAGGGACCTGACGGCGAAGATAGACTTCGACTACACCCCGTCCCCCAGGCATCTGGTGAAGTTCGGCGCGGAGTATGTAAACCATACCTTCATCCCGGAAACCCTGGGAGGATATGTGTATGAGAGCGAGGCGACCGACGTGCAGATCGACACCTCCTTCACCGCCAGCGGCAACTCCATCCTCCACGGGCACGAGATGTCGCTTTATGCGGAGGATGATATCAGCGTAGGCGACCGGCTTACACTGAATCCCGGCCTGCACGCGGCTCTGTTCTACACCATGGGCAAGCCTTACTGGAGTCTGGAACCCAGGATGAGCGCCAAGTACAACTTCACGGAGGATATCTCCGCCAAGGCATCCTACTCCCGCATGGCCCAATACGTGCATCTGCTTTCGCCCGCGAAGATCACCCTGCCCATTGACCTCTGGGTGCCTATCACCGACAAGATCAAGCCGGTAACCTCCGACCAGGTGTCGCTCGGAGCCTACTACAGCGGCATCCCCGGATGGGAGTTCTCGCTGGAAGGATATTACAAGTGGATGCACAACATTCTGGAATACAGCGACGGAACCTCCTTCTTCGGCAATTCCGCGAACTGGCAGAACAATGTGGAAATGGGTGAGGGCCTCGCCCGCGGAGTGGAACTCTTCATCGAGAAGAAGACAGGTGCCACTACCGGCTGGCTGGGCTACACCCTCGCCTGGAGCGACCGCGTTTTCCCGGACGGAGTGATCAATGGCGGAGAGCCCTTCCCCTACCGCTACGACCGCAGGCACAACATCTCGCTCGTGGTGAACCACAAATTCAGCGAGAAACTCTCCCTCAGCGCCACCTGGACCTTTGCCAGCGGAGGCACCATGACCATCCCCGAGCGCCAGACCCAGGTCTACTATCCAGACGGACGGGTGAGTACGGAGGATTATTCTCCTTCACGGAACAACTACCGCCTTCCTCCGAGCCACAGGCTGAACCTAAGCCTCAATCATACCAAGCAGAAGAGGCACGGGGAAGCAGTGTGGAGTTTCGGGGTATATAATGCCTACAACAACATGAACCCCAACTTCGTATTCACCGACTATGAGAGTGAATACGACGACAGTCCGGCGCCCGGGCAGCCCGCCTACCGCAAGAAGATGACTCTGACCAAGATCACCCTCCTGCCTATCATCCCTTCCATTTCGTACACCTATAAATTCTAGCGGCCATGAAGAAGATTTTTGTTTTTGTGATGAGCGCGGCGCTGTTTGCCGCTTGCGACAATCCTCTGGAGTACAAGCCCGAGAACAAGGCGGACGAACTGATAGTGAATGCTTTCCTGGATGCAGGGGAGACTTCGCATCTGGTGCAACTTGCGGTCAGCAGTACTGAGTATGTGAAGCCTGTCGAGAAGGCCGAACTGCGCTTTTATGTAAACGGAGAGTTGAAAGCCAGGACTACGGAATTCGAAGATCATACGGAATGGCAATACAACACGACAGTCGAGGCGATGCACTTCGAAGCATCTTTCAAAGCCGGCGACGTGGTGCGCCTGGAAGTGGATGCGGACGGCAAGTACAGCGCATACAACGAGCAGGTGGTGCCCCCGGCTCCAACTGTTCCGGGGATAGACACGGTGCGGGTAATGCAGACAACGAAAGAGGACTATAGCGCAGAGTATCTGCGTTTTGATTATAAAGTCAGCGATACCGAAGCGGAAGAAAACTATTTCAGGATCAAGATTGAGGGGTATGCCTCGGCCATCTTTTACGACAAGGACGACAAAGAACTGAAAAGGGATTCACGCAAATGGATGAGTTCTCTGAGAATCGACAATGACCCCATACTCAACGGAGGATATATCGACAGCGGAGACAGTGGCTTCGGGCTGGAGCTCGGCACCCGCAACACATACTGTGTTTTCAGCGACATGCAGTTCTCCGGCGCTTCGGTTACTTTGCGGCCGATGGTTTATGCTAACTCTTTCGTCGCCCTTCCGGCCATACCCGAAGGGACGGAATCAGCAATTGTTGACAATTACGCAATTGCGACAATACAGAGCCTCCCGCAGAGATATTTCTACTATATGAAGGCCTTGAACATGCTGCAGGACGGCAGCGATGACCTCGCCCTCGAAGACGTTCAGATTGCCGACAATGTAGAAGGCGGAATCGGCTTCGTGGGAGTGTCCAACTCCGTCAGCAAATCGTTCTGGATGGGAACGAAAGAATACGATGAACTGGTTTACTACGAAGACTACCCCATTTATCAGGAATAGAGCTACAGAGTCTGGAGCACCCGTTCGACCGGAGGGTCTTTCAGGAGGATGCGTTTGTCGGCATCGAGGAGGTATAGCGAAGGTATGGCTCGGATGCAGTAGAGCACGTCTTCGCGGATGATATGGGCGGCGTCGTAGCCGTTCAGCCATTCCTTGGGATAGACGGGCATGTAATCACGCCAGGCCTTAAGGTCTTCGTCGATATAGACGTTGATGACAGCCAGGCGGCCTTCGCCTACCATACTCTGCACTTTCGAATCCGTCTTTAGCGCATCAATGATTTCGCGGCAGTTCTGGCAGCCGGGATTGCTGAAGAACAGCAGCGTCCGTTCCGCCTTCACCGAATGCATGCGCACCTGCGTACCGTTCCGCAGGGTGATGGCAAAGTCCGGGGCAATGCTGCCGCGGGGATTCATCGCGCACATCTGCGCCTCGTAACGACAAGCCGTACGCATATTCTCCCGGGTAAGAGGCGAGGAGGCCATCTTCTGAACGAAAGGCAGGTAGAGATCCTCATCGCGCATCGGCGAATTCGGGTCGTAAAGATAGCGTGCGACCATTTCTGTCATGGCGAGATACACTCGGTCCGAGGTATCCGCCTGCTGCCGAACGCTGATCTTGTCGAACAGGGCGGAGATGCCTTGCTGCGCCTTGCCCAGAGGGAGGGCCTCCAGCACACCGATATAGTTGGAAAGCGCCTGCTCTACCTCTCCCTTGAGGACTCCCAGCACGTGAGCGGAATCCGTCCGGCCAGGCCCTTCGAAAAAGCCGTCCCAATAATGCTCGACGCCATAGGCGATACGCTCGTCGGCGTCGGTGTATGCCGAAGGGATGCTTACCTGCGGGAAGGGCCTGTCTGCCTGGACGGCTGATTTCCTTCTGCCTCCGCACGAGACGGCCAGCAGAATCATTGTTGCCAATACAAAAATGCTCGAACGTTTCATCCGCTTACTCCTTTATGAAATACATGCCCCCTTCCTGGGAGTCCTTGTAGTTGGCCTGATGGATCACGAGATATGCGGCGGATTTCGTCTGCCCGGGAACGTGTGTGTAGGTCTGGCTGCCTCGCGTGAGGCCGGCATCGGAGACCTCTTCGCTGCTGAAATGCATCAGCTCGATGCCTATGACATTATCTTCGTCGTAGTCGTGTCTCACCGAAACCTTCTGCGTAAAAGGCACGAGGGTCGCGGTGATGCGGCCGTTTTCTATCTTGAGCGCGAACCTCACCCAGTCGTAGTTCGGAGTGCCTATCTGCGTACGCCCGAACTCATAGTAGGCGCTGGACCAGGCCTTGCCTGTGAGTTCCGGGAGGAAGGCCGCATATCCGCCCGCATGGCTGCCGGACACTATCTTCTGCGCCTTGCGGCCGTCGAAGAAGAGGCCGAGGGCCGCGCCCCCGTTTTCGTAATCGATGCTTACCCTGGCATCCATCACCAACTCTTCCGCCGTGCCGGCAAGACCGCGTATGCCAATGTTGTTGAGGGAGGCGTCGAGAGGGTCGCCGAAGCGGACCTTGGTAATCTGCGAAGTGCCCGAACTTGTGGAAATATAGTTGCCCAGAAGATGGAAGACCTTGGAATACAGGCTCCATTCCCCGCGGAAATCATCTTCCGAGACCTGCACGACCTTCAAGGGAGTTCCGTTCGGAAGAGTCAGATTCTGCACCCTGGGCAGGCCGGTGGAGTTGGCGGTCCATTCGACCTTTCCGGAATCGTAGCTGAGCCAGCCGTCGGAGACAGTTCCGCTGCCGCCGTCGACGGAACGGGATCCGGCATCGTCAGTCACCCAGAAGACGTCCTGGTCTTTGATGGTCAGCTGCTTGACGAGCGTATTGCTCGCGGCGTCCCAGGAATCGTAGGCAGTCAGCCGGATTTCATAGGAACCGCCTTCAAGCTTGCCAATGGGACGCGTCCACACCTCGCGCATGCCTGAGGTCTGCGGATGACGGTACCAGTCGGACAGGATGCGCCGGGTAGCCGCCACGGCCCCGTCCTTCAAGACCGTGATGACATAATGATGGACGAACTCGTCGTCGGTGCCGGCTGCGAAACGCAGGGAATCGCTGCCCTCGCCGGCCACGAATTCCATCTCCGAGAGACGCGGTGCGGAATTCCGGGCGCCCAGCGCGGCATGGCTGTACTTTTGCAGATGCACCTTGTCCGCACGGGGATATGAGATTTCCCAAGGCTCGCCGATGGTTGCGCCGTGATAATAGTCCATGCGCCAGATGCGGGCGTTGCCGCTGCGGTCGAACTGCAGGAGAAGACCCTGGGAGAATTCGCCCGCGTCCTTCATCACAGTGGCGCTCTTCATGTCGTCGTACTTGCCGTCCTCGATAGCCATATAGCTGCAGGAGCCGCAGCCCATCGAAGTGAAATCGCCCTGCCAGATGCTGCGGGGATCGTTGAGAGGGAAATGGAGATGTCCTCCGAAAACCACTGCCTGCGGATACTTGACCAGCACGGCCGAGAGGCCCTTCGTGTACCAGAATTCCCCGAGCAGACTGCCGTAGCAGGTGTTGTATATCATGGGATGTGTGATGACCATCACGTACTTTTCCGGCGCCTTGGCCGTGACAGACGCGAGGGTGGTGTCAAGCCAGTGCACGGCTACAGGATCGTAGGTCATCGGGGAGAACTGCCGCGGGAGAAGGCCGAGTATGTGGGTACTGTCCACCACGCAATGACGGCAGTTGTACCGGACACGCAGGTCGTTGTCGAGGTCGGTGGTGAAATAGCTGTCGTCCATGACATCGCGGAACGGATCGTTGATATCGTGGTTGCCGGGAGTGTATATCAGGGGGATGTCGCCGTGCGGCAGGACCTTCTCGTACAGGTCGATGAAAGTCTTCGCCTGCGAAGTGCTGTTGGTGTTGGCGACGTCTCCCACAAACATGGTGGCGTCGAGCCCGTCCGGATCGCGTTCCGCCGCCTTGGCCTTGAGCTGGTTCAGAGCATTCGTGAACTTGGCATCGGAGCCGTATGCGTTGCCGATGTGGACATCGCTGAATGCTCCGAGCGAGAACACGATGTCAGATTCGTCGAAAACTTCCGTCCTGGTCCATGCGGGAGTATCCGGCTCGTCGGGGGTATCCGGAGTATCGGGCGTGCCGGGTTCGTCCGGTCCGTCGGGTTCATCAGGTTCGTCCGGAACCACTACGACAGGTTTGTCCGGCTCTGGCAGGACTTCCTTTCCGCCGCAGGAAAAAAGCAGCAGCACGGCGGCCGACAACAAGAAAACCTTTTTCATCTGACGCAAATTTACGCTTTTATTTCCGGAATGCAACGAAACCGGCCAGTTCTTCATCTTGTTAACGCTATGAAATCATGGAAATTGATTCCGGCATTGCTGGCCGTAGCGGCCATACTGCCGGCATGCGAAAAGAATAATGTGAAACAGGTTGAAGAGAATCCTGATGATTCCGTAAAAATCACCTATCTGGGAAAGGGCTTCGACCAGGCCCGGTATGGTGATATCTTCCAGATAGAGACTGACGACGATTTCCGTTACGAATACACGATAACCGACGACAAATGGATCAATTCCCATTTCGGATCCATTTCCTCCTTCGTATCCAACTATTTCAACAATCTGGCCTACTACCTGGAAGCAGAGAAAATAGACCAGAAAGGCTATTTCCACCGCGGAACAGATTCCTATATCTACGGCATTCTTCCCGAAGGGACTTACAAGATTCTGGTGATGGAGGTTGACGAGGACGGGAAATACACCGGGATTTGCTACACAAAAAGTTTCACCGTACTTGAATATATAAACTTCAGCATCGACGGAAAGCTTTCTCCCCAGGCGGAGTGGAAGGCGGAGTACCTTGGACGTTACGTGGATGTAAGCGGTAACGGCAACTCCATATTGTGCGACCGTTTCACCACCTCCGGTGCCGGTGACGCATATTACTACCACGTAATATGCAAGCCGGGCAGCATCAAAACGGAAGAGGACCTGCGGAACGCTTTTGCAAAAGGCGCAGAGATAGATGACCTAAAGGGAGGCGAAGGGCTTTTGGACTGGTACAAGATGATTGCTCCGAACTATAATTTCCAGGCTGGACTGGACTGGCTTCTTGCCAAGGGCGGGAAGGATGATTCGAACGGTTATTTCGACTATACACTGAGTGGCCAGAACACAGGCACCTTCGATGTCTATACAGTGGAAATGCTTCTTAATGGGCACATTACCGGAAAATACGGAAAAACGACGCTGGAGATTACCGGAACTCCCGACATCAAAGCGACTGCTGCTGCCGACAATGCCGGCAAGTCACAAATGAGAAAAATGCGGTTGTAATTATAAAAAAATTGCCTACATTTGTATGTATCGCAACTACAACCAATTATAATTATAACTATGGGTAAATTTGTCATCACCGTCAGGAAGAACGGAGAATTCCAGTTCAACCTCAAGGCCAGCAACGGCCAGGTCATCCTCACCAGCGAGGGCTACAAAGAGAAGAAATCCTGCCTCAACGGCATCGAATCCGTTCGCAAGAACAGCCAGGATCCCGAAAAGTTCGAGGTAAAGGTCGCCAAGAACGGCAAGCCTTTCTTCAACCTCAAAGCTACTAACGGACAGGTTGTCGGCGCCAGCCAGATGTATTCTACCGAGCGCACAATGAAACTCGGCATCGCATCTGTCGCAAAGAACGCTCCCGCAGCTCCCGTGGTAGAGGAAATCTAATTTCCCCTTGATCATAAATGAAAAGCGGCCTTGACGAGCCGCTTTTCGTTGTTTATATACAGGCTTCTTACAGCAACTGGGGCAGGAAGGAAGACACGATGAGCACTGCCAGGCCGATGACGAGGATGGTGATGGTCTTGCGGGAGCATCCCTTCCATTCTTTGAGGATAATGCCCCAGACATTGGAGAAGGTGACATTGAGGGCCTGG